>NZ_SOGO01000024.1:0-130332 GCF_004403415.1 Cryobacterium sandaracinum | reverse complement strand
TGGCCCTCCGAAGGCAACAGCCCCGCCCCAACCGTTCACCGGCGCACACGACCCCGCGGTACACCAGCCGAACCCACACAAACCAAGCGCGCACCACCCCCACCCCGCGACGCACATCCGGCAGCGGTCGTGGCCAACTCAGGAGATCCAGCCGGGCCGTGCCGGGCATCCGCACCAATGCCGCACTAACCCGCGGCGGCCGTCTACTGCGGGCAACAGATGTCCTGAGTTAGCCACACACACGGGCCCTGGTGCGAGGGCGCCCCGCGGGCGGCAGCGC
Source organism: Cryobacterium sandaracinum (assembly GCF_004403415.1). NCBI lineage: Bacteria > Bacillati > Actinomycetota > Actinomycetes > Micrococcales > Microbacteriaceae > Cryobacterium > Cryobacterium sandaracinum. The sequence goes on along the minus strand of NZ_SOGO01000024.1, from coordinate 130,052 downwards.
CACATTCTTCGTCGGATACGTCGCGGGAACGGCGGGGGAGAGGTCCGTTGCCCTACCGCTGGGGGAAACCGTGCGGGAGGCTATGCAGAATGGGCTGAAGACGGTCGAGACGCTCCCGCTCGAGCTTCAGCGCCGTGGACTCCCGGCTTCGGCGCACCGCGGCGACCCCGGCCAGGAAGACCTCCGCCGGGACCTCTGGCTTCGGCGACACGAACGGGGCGGCCTCGGTGGACAGGCTGACTGCGAGGCGCAGCCGCGTAGCCGGAGTCAGCTTGTCGGCCTGGCGGAGAAACTGCGCGATGCGGCGGGACAGGCGATCGGGGAGACGCACAATGTCGACCGTCTGCGCCCAGGCCTCGAGCACGGGCGGCAGCGGGACGGTTCGATCAGTGAGGCGGGGCACCCGCTCGTGCTGGCTGTACGTGCCGGCCAGCAGGTCGCCCAGGCGTTTGGACTTGCTGTTCAGAAGCGCAGTGGTTGCGGCGATGCCGCCGAACGTCAAGTAGATCTCGATGATGCCCAGCAGGGCGCGGATGAACGCGTGGCGCAGCTGGATCGCGCCGCCGTCGTCGCGAACGATGCGGGCGCCGATGGCGAGCTTGCCCAGGGACCGTCCGCCGCTGGCCGTTTCGACGGCCATCGGCACGATGAGCAGGCAGACCACCAGGCCTGCGATCCCGAGCGCCCGTCCGAGTGCGTCGTCGATTGCCACGCCCGTGAGGCCGGCCACAAGAAAGGCCACCCCCAGGAAGAGGAGGATGTAGGCAACATAATCGATGATCGTTCCGGCGGCGCGCAGGATGATGCTGGCCGCCCTTACATCGAGGGCAACGGCCTCGCCGGTGACCAATTCCTGCTCGCTCCACGAATACTGGCCGTGATCGGCCACCTTGCCGGGCTGCTCCATGTCTACTATTAGAGCAGATGGACCTTGACGCATATTCAGCGGCGCACCGCGCCGAGTGGGACCGCCTGGCTGAGCTCGGTACGCAGCGGCGGCTCTCCGGCGCGCAGGCAGACGAGCTGATCGAGCGGTACCAGTCCGGCGCGACCCAGCTGTCGGCGATCAAGTCGACCGCCGGTTCGACGCTGGAGGGTGACCGGCTCTCGGTGGCGCTGTCCCGGGCGAGGCTGCGGTTCACGGGGGCGAGCGCGAACGTTGTTTCCCAGATCCCGAGCTTTTTCGTGCTGCAGTTGCCAGCCGCCCTCTACCGCCTACGGTGGCTGACCCTTGCCGTGGCGGTGGTGACGATTGTGGTCGCGGGCCTCTACGGTTTCTGGATCTCCGGCAACCCTGAGGCCCTGGCCGCCGTCGGCTCCGACGCCGAGCTGCAGAAACTCGTCAACGAGGATTTCGTCAACTACTATTCGGAGAATCCCGCGGCATCCTTCACCGGCTTGGTCTGGACCAATAACGCGTGGATCGCCGCCCAGGCCATCGCCTTTGGGATCCTCGGCGTCTACGTGCCCTACATCGTGCTGCAGAACGCGCAGAACGTCGGCATCACGGCCGCGGTTATGTTCGCCTACGGCAAGGGCGACGTGTTCTTCCTGTACATTGCACCGCACGGCATGCTCGAACTGACCGCTATTTTCGTGGCCGCGGCAGGTGGACTGCGCATCTTCTGGGCCTGGATCGCCCCGGGGGCCCGCACTCGCGCGCAGGCTTTGGCCGAGGATGCCCGCGCCCTCTCGACGGTGGCCATCGGTCTGGTCTTCGTGCTCTTCGTCTCCGGGGTGATCGAGGGTTTCGTCACCCCGGCCCCGTGGCCGTGGCCGGTGAAGATCGGGATCGGCGCGGCCGCCCTCCTCGCCTTCCTCGCCTACATGCTCGTGCTCGGCCGGCGTGCCGTGCGGGCGGGTGAGACCGGCGACCTGGCCGAATTCGAGGCCGGCAGCACTCGGATCTACGCGGCCTAGCACCTAGAGCCGGCCGGCGGCCTTGAGCGCGATATAGCGGTCGGCCAGTGCGGGTGGCAGGTCGGCGGGGGAGCCGGTGACGACCTCGGCGCCCTGGCGTCGGATGGCGGCCGAGACCCTGGCCACGTCGAGCAGTGCCCGTTCGGCGGCCGCCGCCCGGTAGATCTCCTCCCGGTTGCCGCGCGGGCGCGTGGCCTCCAGGGTGGTTGGGTCGGTGACGGATGCGACGATCACGGTGTTTCTGCGGGTCAACTGGGGGAGCACCGACAGCAGGGCGCTCGAGGCTCCGGCCGCGTCGATCGACGTGATCAGTACGACCAAGGCCCGGCGGCTCGTCACCGCGCGCACCTCCCCGGGAACGGCCGACCAGTCAGTCTCGATCAGCTCCGGCTCGATCAGGGCCATGGTGTCGACCATGCGCGAAAGGAGCTCCGCTCCCTGCGCACCCTGCACGCGGCCGCGCACCCGACGGTCGTAGGCGATGAAGTCCACGTGGTCGCCGGCCCCGGCCGCCAGCGCGGCGAGCAGCAGCGACGCCTCGAAAGCCGTGTCGAGGCGCGGCTCGTCGTCGATGCGCGCGGCCGAGGTGCGGCCGCTGTCGATCAGGATGACCACCCGGCGGTCCCGTTCGGGGCGCCAGGTGCGCACCATGACGTCGTTGTGCCGGGCCGTGGCCCGCCAGTCGATCGAGCGTACGTCGTCTCCGCGCACGTATTCGCGAATGGAGTCGAACTCGGTGCCCTGGCCGCGCACGAGCAGGCTGGTGCGCCCGTCGAGCTCCTTGAGTCGGGTCATGCGCGACGGCAGGTGCTTGCGCGAGTTGAAGGGCGGGAGCACCCGAATCTGGCCCGGTGCCCGGAGGGTGGCCTGACGGGCCCACAGCCCGAGCGGCCCGAACGAGCGCACCGTGACCTGGTCCACCCGGCGTTCACCGCGCCGGGTGGGCGTCATTCGCAGCGACACCAGCCGTCGTTCGCCAGGAGGTAGCACCAGCGGCGTGCGGTTGTTGCCCGTCCCGGCTGACGGCTGCCAGGCATCCCGCACCACCATGGTCAGTCGTCGACCCCCGGTGTTGGTCAGGTACAGGTCGCTCGTCACGCTTTCGCCCAGGCGCACCCGGGAGGGCATGCTGCGGGAGAGCACGATCTTCCGCGGCGATCCGGCCTGGGCCAGGTCCAGGATGCCGAGACCCACCAGGGCGAGCACCCATAGTCCCAGCACGGCCGTCGCCATCCCCGGGGTACTCCCGAGTATCACGATCGGCACGACGCCGAGCGCGAGGAGGGCAACGAACCGACCGGTGAGCGTCACTTAGATCGGCACCTGCACCTGGGCGAGCACGGCACGCAGGATCGCGTCCACGGACACGCCCTCGAGTTCCGCCTCCGGCCGCAGCTGCACGCGGTGCCGCCAGACCGGCAGCACCATCGCCTGCACATGGTCGGGGGTGATCGAGTCATAGCCGCTCAGCCAGGCCCACGCCTTGGCCGCGGCGAGGAGTGCGGTCGTGCCGCGCGGGCTGACGCCGAGCTTGACCGACGGGCTGCTTCTCGTTGCGCGGGCCAGGTCGACGATGTAGGCGAGAACGTCCGGACTCGCGCCCACGGATGCCACGGCGGCCTGGGCCGTCTTCAGCTCCTCCGCGCCGAGAACCGCGGTGACGCCCGCACCGGCCAGATCGCGGGGGTTGAAGCCCTCGGCGTGGCGCCGCAGCACCTCGAATTCCGCGTCGCGCTCCGGCACGTCGAGCACGAGCTTGAGCAGGAACCGGTCGAGCTGGGCCTCGGGCAGCGTGTAGGTGCCCTCATATTCGATCGGGTTCATGGTCGCCGCCACGATGAACGGGTCCGGTAGCGGGAGGGAGCGCCCGTCGACGCTGACCTGGCGTTCCTCCATCGCCTCAAGGAGGGCCGACTGGGTTTTCGGCGGGGTGCGGTTGATCTCGTCGGCCAGCAGGATGTTGGTGAAGACGGGGCCCTTGCGGAACTCGAAGTCGCCCACCCGGGCGTCGTAGACGAGTGAGCCGGTCACGTCGCCCGGCATCAGGTCCGGCGTGAACTGCACCCGTTTCGTCTCCAGGCTGAGCGAGTGGCTCAGGGACCGCACCAGGAGGGTCTTGGCGACGCCCGGCACACCCTCGAGCAGCACGTGGCCGCGGGCGAGCAGCGCGATGATCAGCCCGGTTACCGCGCCGTCCTGTCCGACGACGGCCTTGCCGACCTCGGTGCGGACTTGGGCGAGGGAGCCTCGCAGGGTATCGACATGGGTATGAGTGCTCATGAGTCCATTCTTCCGGGTGGCAGGGGCGTGGTCGCGCGGGCCGTGGCCCGTTCAATTTCCTGGATGCGGTCGGAGAGGGCGACGAGATCGGAGTCGGATGCCGGAACGGCGTCCACCAGCACGGTCCGAACGTCGGCCGGCGGCCGGTCGACCACGGTGGCCACCATGGCGATCACATCGTCGAGGCTCGCCAGCCGCGACAACCCGACCTGGCCGGCAAGGCGCTGCACGGCGCCCACCCGCAGTGCGTCGAGGGCGCGCAGACGGGCGTTGCTGCGCGCGTAGAGCCGGGCCCGTCCTTCCATCGTCTCGCTGGCCCGCACGGTGACCGGCAGGTTCTCGGCGACGAGAGGCCCGAAGCGCCGCCCACGCCAGACGGCCGCGGCCACGGTGACCAGCACCAGCAGGATCAGGGTCGGGGTGACCCAACCGGGCGTCAGTTCGCCGAGCGACGGCGTTCCGGTTCCCGGCACATCGGCGATCGTTGGCAGGTACCAGACGAGGTCGTCCCCCGCGCCCAGCAGGTTGAGTGCGAGAGCGGCATTGCCGGCCTGGCCGATCTTCTCGTTGCTGAACAGGGTGCCGTCGGCGAGCAGGGTGAGGGTCCGGTCGGCGGTTGCCTGTTCGACCAGGGCGAAGGCGTTCTCTCCCGAGGTGAAGCATCCGCTCAGCTCGGCGTCGTCGGCCGGGATCGTGAGTGTGGAGCCGCCGGGGGAGAGCTTGTCGGCCTTGACCGCGGCCGCGACCGTGCAGGCGGCACGGGACACCGCGGTCTGGGACACGCCGCCGAAGCCCACCGAGGGGATCAGCGTCTGCAGCGCCAGGAAATCGGGGGAGGCCACCACCGTGCGCGGGGCCAGGGCGGACATCGCGCTCAGCTGGTCGTCGGTGAGGTAGCCGCTCTCATCGAAGAAGAACACGGTGGGGTTGGCGGCGGCGCCGGCCAGGCTCCGCGCCTCCGCGAGGGTGTCGGCGGCGGTGACGTTGACACCCTGTCGGCGGAGTACCTCGACGAGCGCCCGCGCGCCGGCTGGGGCCGCGCTGTCGGCCTCGAGGGGCTTACCGCCCACGCCGCCGCCCGCAGCGAGGACGGTGCTGACGACGGCGACGATCAGTGCGCTGACGCCGGCGAGCAGCCAGTACCGCGCCCGGCGTCCGGCTTCGCGCAGGGTTGGTGTGGAGGAGACGGCGTTTTCGGCCGGCTGTGAGGCCGTTTGTGTGAGAAGACTCATGGCTGCTTCGTCGGGGCTGGGTCCTCGAGGTGCGGCGGCCGGGCGGCCCGCAGGTCGCTCTCGAGCGCCGCCAGGGCCAGGAAGCGCTGCTCGGTGCCGTCGGCCCCCAGGTAGCGCACCCCGTCGAAGAGCTCGGCCGCCTCGCTCAGTCGCACCCGTTCGCCGGGAAAGGCCTCGGCGGCCCGCGCCGCGAAGGAGTGCGCGGTGGTGCCCGGCGTCACGATCAGGATGGTGCGCTCGGACAGTCCGCGCGCCAGCGCCCGGAACATCTCGGCACTCGCCAGATTCCAGTCCCGGTGGGAGGCGGCGGCCAGCGCGGCACGACGCAGGTCGGCGGCGCCGCGACGGTCGTCGACGCCGAAGAGGTCCGACGCGAGCCGGCTGCGCCGGTTGAGCCGGGGCAGGCCGAAAATGAGGAGGGCGGCGACGACCAGGACCACCACGGCCACGGTCAGGAGCAGGGGCACCCAGGCGGCGAAACCGTCGGCCGAGGGCGCGGTGAGGGAGGCGAACCAGTCCAGAATCGATGTCGACAACCGGTCGAACCAGGTGGGCTTGGCGGCCTCGTAGGGAGCCTTGGCCAGCTCTTCCCGCAGCCACTTCCGCGCTTCGGGCGCGCCGGGATCGACCGGTATCGCCGCCCGGATCACCGTGTGGATGTGCGACCCTGCGATCATGCTCAGGCAGTCTCCGAGGCGTGTGCCGGCTTCGACCGGTAGGGGTCTACACCGGCGCCGGCGGCCGATTCGACGAATCGGGCCAGCTCAAGGTCGAGGCCTTCCTTGCGCATCCGCAGATCGATGTAGATCAGGGCGGTCGCGGCCGACTGCACCACGGCTGCTACGGCGCCGAGCACCAGGCCGATGAGGATGGTCAGAACGTACAGGATCACTGACGGGAGGTACGCATCGAAGGCGGCGTTCGGGTCGACCACGGAGATGGCGGCACCGAACAGGAGCGACAGCGGCGTCGTCACAATCTGGGAGACGACGTTCACGACCGTCGCGACCAAGAACTGCACGCCGAACGTGCGCCAGAAGTAGCCGCGGGTCAGCGACCAGGACCGCCCCACCGCCGCCCGGATGCCGAGCCGTTCCAACACGATCATGCTCGGCACGAGCGAGGTCTTCGTGAACAGCCAGATGCCGAGCGCGAGAAGGGCGACCGTACCGAGGATGCCGGTGACCACCGCCAGACCCACGCCCGCTCCGCCGAGGGAGACCAAGAACACCACCAGTCCGGCCACGAGGGCGATGGCCGCAATCAGGGCCGAACTCAGCATCAGGGTCCAGAGCACCAGCGGCCAGAGGCGCGGCAGCACGGCGCGCCACAGGGCGCCCAGCCGCAGCTTCTCTCCGAGCGTGGCCCGGGCCACCTCGATCACGATGACGCCCTGCAACAGAGCGGATGCGACCACCGCCAGAGCCAGCGGCACGATGGCCGAGAGCACAATGCTGAGGGTCGCGCCGGCCTCGAGCGCGTCGCGGTCCTCCAGTGGAGAGTTCTCCACCCGTGCGAGCGCGAAGTAGGAGACCAGACCCACGATGACGACGGCGATCAGGGCGACGCCCGCCTGAACGAGCAGCGCGCTGCCGAAGGTCGCCTTCGGGTTGCGACGCAGAACCTGGAACGGCGCCCACAGCAGGGTTCCGAAACCCAGCGGGCGCAGAGGGATCAGTCCCGGTCTGGGTGGGGGCGTCCAGGTCGGTGGGGGACCCCAGACCGGCGGCGTATTCGCGCCGGGAGCAGCGGTCGGTTTTGCCGGGGGCACAAAACCGGCGGGCGCGAGGGGCGGTTTTTGCTCGTCGCCGACCGGGATGCTGCGCCCGTCATCGGTCGGGGAGTGCCAGTTCTGCGGGTCGGTCACGAAACCTATGCTGGCATACCTCGGTGTGGAATGAGCGCGTTGAGCTTTCCTGCGGCGCCGTCGACTACTCTTGAGCCAGTGATTGCATGACTCACCGGGGTATTTTGGGTGACTGAGTGGAAAACGGTTTGATGAACGCACGCATTCTAGTCGTAGACGACGACACCGCGCTGGCCGAGATGATCGGCATAGTGCTGCACGCGGAGAGCTTCGAGCCGGTCTTCTGCGCCGACGGCTCCCTGGCCCTGGAGGTCTTTCGCGCCGTCAAGCCCGATCTGGTCCTGCTGGACCTGATGCTGCCCGGCCTCGACGGCATCGAGGTCTGCAGCCTGATCCGCGCCGAATCCGGCACGCCCATCATCATGCTGACCGCGCGAACCGACACGACGGATGTCGTGAAGGGCCTCGAGTCCGGCGCTGACGATTACATGGTCAAGCCGTTCAACCCGAAGGAACTGGTCGCCCGGATCCGCACGCGCCTGCGCCCGATTTCATCGGAGACCCCCGCCAACCTGCAGATCGGGGACCTAGTCGTCGATGCCGCCGGGCACGAGGTGCGGCGCGGTTCGCGGCAGATCAACCTCACCCCGCTCGAATTCGACCTGCTGCTGGCACTCGCGTCCAAGCCCCAGCAGGTCTTTACCCGGGAAATGCTCCTGGAGCAGGTCTGGGGCTACCACTACAAGGCGGACACCCGCCTCGTCAACGTGCACGTGCAGCGTTTGCGCGCCAAGGTCGAAGACGACCCGGACAACCCGCGCATCGTCATGACGGTGCGCGGGGTCGGCTATCGGGCCGGCGCGGCCGGCTAGGTTCCTCGTGTTCGGTGGCACCGGTAACGACCGCAGCGTGTGGCGGGACTGGCGGGACTGGCGGGACTGGCCGGCCAGGATCGGCGGACTGTGGCGTTCCTCGCTGCAGTTCCGCACGGTGACCATCACGGTGGCGCTGTCCGGGATGGCCATCATGGTGGTCGGGGTCTACATCTCCGCGAGTGTGGGCAACGACCTGTTTCAATCAAGACTGAACCAGGTGCTCGTCGACTCGAACCGGGCCACGACCGCCGCCCAGGGCATCTTCGACGCCTCCGACGCCGCGGACCGGGTGGAGGTGCAGACCCTGGTGGGCTCCGCCCGCACCCTGATTACCGCGGCATCCTCGTCCCAGATGATCGCCATCTTCCGGTCTCCCGGGCAGGACGCCTCCACTGTGGCGCCGCAGGACTCCTCGTCATTCGGTGATTCGACCGGCGTGATCACGCCCGCTCTCCGCCTCCAGGTGCAGGAGAAAGCCGGGGAGCAGTTTTGGCAGTCGGTGACGCTTGCGACGGATGACGGCGCGCTGGTTCCCGGCATCGTCGTCGGTTCCCAGCTCACCGTGCCGGTCGCCGGCCGGTACGAGCTGTACATCGGGTACAGCCTGGCCGACGCCGAGGCAACCCTGGCTTTCGTGCAGCGAACCCTCGGCATCGCCGGCCTGGTGCTGATCCTTCTGATCGGTGGCGTGACCTGGATTGTAGTGCGCTTCGTGGTCACCCCGATCCGCGTGGCCGCGGCCACCAGCGCGCGGCTGGCCTCCGGTGACCTCGGCGTGCGCATCCCGGAAAAAGGTGAAGACGTCATCGCGACGCTGGCCCGGTCCTTCAACGGCATGGCGGACAGCCTGCAGAGCCAGATCAAGGAACTCGCCGACCTGTCCGAGGTGCAGCAGCGCTTCGTGTCGGACGTCTCGCACGAGCTGCGCACCCCGCTGACGACGATCCGGTTGGCCGGCGACGTTCTCTATGACCACCGTGCCACGTTCCCGCCGGCGGTCGAACGCACGGCCGAGCTCCTGCACACGCAGGTCGAGCGCTTCGAGCTGCTGCTGAGCGACCTGCTCGAGATCAGCAAATACGACGCCGGGTCGGTGCAGCTGGAGACTGAGCCCACGAACCTGGTGCACCTGGCCGAGGACGCCATCGAAGGGTTGCGCTCGCTCGGCGACTCCGAGGGCACGGTGCTGACCCTGGTGGCACCGGGCGGGCACCTCGACGCGGACGTCGATCCCCGCCGCATCCGCCGCATCATGCACAACCTGATCGGCAATGCCATCGAGCACGGAGAGGGCAAGCCGATCATCGTGTCCGTCGACAGCAACGAGAGCGCGGTGGCCCTGTCGGTGCGCGACTACGGCATGGGTATGAGCCAGGCCGAGATGGCCCACGTTTTCGACCGGTTCTGGCGGGCCGACCCGTCGCGCAAGCGCACCATCGGCGGCACCGGCCTCGGCCTGTCGATCTCCCTCGAAGACGCCGTCGTGCACGGCGGCTGGCTGCAGGTCTGGTCGCACCCGGGGGAGGGGTCGTGCTTCCGGCTGACCCTGCCGCGCAGCGCGAACGGAACGCTGTCGAGCTCGCCGAGCCCGCTGCCCCCGGCCGATGCAGGCGGCGGCACGGCCGCCGGAGAAACGGGAGGGCACTATGCGTAGTCGAACCCGGATGTTCGCTGGCCTGGTCGCGCTCGCGGTGGCCCTGACCGGATGCGCGGGAATCCCGCGCGACGGAGGCGTGCGCGCGGGGCAGACCGTGCAGCCCGGCGCCACCCCGGCACCCGTGTTCCTGCCCTCGCGACCGCAGAAGGACGCCACCCCCGAGGCGATCCTGCGCGGCTTCATCGACGCGGCGACGAGCCCCGACAACGACTACGCGATAGCGCGGGAGTTCCTGGCTCCGAACTACAGCAGCTCCTGGGAGCCCGACTCCGGGGTGACCATCGACGACGCCACCGGGCGCAGCATCGTCTCCGTCGGCGAGGGTCAGATGCAGTTCTCGGTGAATCCGGTCGCCGAGGTGGATGAGCGCGGCGAGTACCGCGAGGTCGAGTCGCCCACCGCGGTGGCGTTGCGCTACCAGTTCGTGCAGGTCGGCGGCCAGTGGCGCATCGGCGCGGCCCCGAACGGCACGGTCGTCGATCGGAATATCTTTCAAGATGTCTTCACCGCCCAGGCGCTCTACTTCTTCGACCCGGGCTTTAGCTACCTGGTGCCCGATCTGCGCTGGTACCCGCGCAGTGGGGCTACTCTGACGAAGATCGTCAACGGACTGCTCGACGGCCCGAGCCCCTGGTTCACCGGAGCCGTCGTGACGGCGTTCCCCGACGGCACCAAGCTCACCGCCGATGCCGTGCAGGTCATCGCCAGGGACGCCAAGGTCGACCTCAACAGCGAAGCGCTGAACGCCGACCGGGTCACCCTGCAGCGAATGAAGGCCCAACTGTCCAACAGCCTTCCGCCCGGGCTGTCCGCCACCATCACCGTCAACCGCAACCTGCAGGACATCGCCGAGTTGAGTGCGAACGCCCCGACCGCGAATTCCCGCGTCGACGCCCGGGCGCTGATCCTGCGCGAGGGCGAATTCGGATTCCTGGCGGCAAGCGGTTCCTCGATCAGCCCGATCGCCGGATTGTCCGGCTCGATCGTCGCCCTGGACCCGACCTCCGTCACCCTCTCGCCCGGTCAGACCGCGGCCGCCGTGCTGACGGGAACGGGAGTGTACGGCGTCAGGGTCGGTGACGACCCGGTGCAGCTCGATCCCCGCCAGGGGCTGATCGCGCCTGCCATCGACAATTACGGCTTCGTCTGGTCGGTGCCCGCCGCCCGCCCCGGTGAACTGTTCGTGTACGGCCCGAACGGCGAAGCGACCGCCGTCCCTACACCGTGGCCGGAAGTCTCGGCGATCCAGTCGTTGCGCGTGTCGCGGGACGGCACTCGGCTGATCGCCCTGCTCCAGTCGGGCAAGGACAGCCGATTTGTCGTCAGCGCCATCACCCGGGACAAGAGCACCCCGGTCGCGCTGGGCGACGCGGTGCTTCTGGCCGCGCCGGGAGGCACGGCCGTGGACGCGGCCTGGATCGACGAACTCACCGTGGCCTGCCTGACCCGCCTCCCCAGCGGTGAGGGACGGATCGTGGCCTTGCAGCTGGGTGGACTCACCACGCGCCTCGAGTCCGCGCCGGACAGCGTCACCATGGTCGGCAGCAACAACCTGCGCGACCTGCGTGCGCTCTCGTCCACGGGCGGTCTCCTGGTGCAGCGCGGTGCCGGCTGGCAGGAACGACTCGGCGGTGTCACCCTCCTGGCCACCCAGCAGGGCATCGGCGGGTAGCCCCTCCACCGATCGTGCGGAAGCCGGTTCTGCACCGGTTCGAGCCCCGCGCCCGGGCCGGCCGGGCCTGGCCCCACGATGGCGGGATGCGCCCTCCAGCCGGCCTCTCCCGGGCTGCCCTCGACGCGTGGGCAGTTCTGATGCCCACCGAGTGCAGCGGCTGCGGCATGCCCGACCGGGCCCTGTGCGGGGTCTGCCGGGCAGCCCTGGCACCGCGGGCGCACAGCTCCGAACGATCGGGTGTCCTGGTGTGGTCCGCTTTGGACTACTCCGGCGTGGCCAGGCGGGTCCTGGGAGCGTTCAAGGACGGTGGCCGAACGGATGCCGCCGGCGCGCTGGCCGGTCCGCTCCGGGTCGCCGTGGCTGCGGCGCTGGCCACCATACCGGAGGGTGCCGGGGTGCACCTCGTGACCGTCCCCTCGTCACAGCAGGCGTGGCGCATCCGTGGCTATCACCCGGTGGAGCTGCTGCTCCGTCACTCGGGGCTCCGGCCGACTCGGTTGCTCCGTACCGTGGGCGAGACGCAGGACCAGGTCGGACTGGGCAGCGCAGAGCGAGGCCGGAATCGAACGGGTTCGCTGGTCGCGAACCGGTCGCTGTCCGGCCTCCGTATCCTGGTCGTCGACGACATCCTGACCACTGGGGCAACCGTGCTCGAGGTGCGACGTGCCCTGCTCGCTGCGGGCGGCGAGGTCGTCGGCGTGGCCACTCTGGCGGAAACACGGCGTCGTTTCCCCGTTGCCGAAAGTACATCGAAAACAGATTGACAAAAGGCTGTGACTTATCCGGCGCGCACGGCTACGGTGGGTCGTGAAGGCGCGTAATAATCGCCCAGATACGGGCGGTTCGCCAGATCTGGAGGTCGTCATGGAAATTAACATCGTTGGACGAAACCTAGGGATCACTGATCGTTTCCGCGAGTATGCCACCGAGAAGGCCGAGAAGGTCGCCGGTCTTGCCGAGAAGGCGCTGGCTCTCGAGATCAAGCTGAGTCGCCACCGGGAGAAGAACGGTGCCACGGGCAACGACAGGGTCGAACTGACCCTGATCGGCAAGGGGCCGATTGTTCGAGCCGAAGCCGACGGCTCCGACAAGTACGCGGCGTTCGACGTCGCCCTGGGGCGGTTGCTCGAACGGGTGCGCCGTGCCAAGGACCGCCAGAAGCTGCACCGCGGCGGGGCCCACCGTCCCATCTCGTTGCACGACGCGGCATCCGTCGATTTCAGCGTGGTCGACATCAAGCCGGCCGACGCCGAGGTGCTCGAGCGGGTGCGCACCGGAGCAATCCCCGTCGTGAACGCGGAGACGCCGGCAACCGAAGAACCGGACGACGTCTACAACCCTGTCGTCATCCGCCGCAAGGTTTTTGCGGCCGCACCGATGACCGTCGACGACGCCCTCTACTTCATGGAACTCGTCGGCCACGACTTCTACCTGTTCCAGGATGCCGTAACCAAGCGTCCGAGCGTCGTCTACCGTCGCAAGGGCTGGGACTACGGCGTGATCGAACTTGACGAGAACGCCGATGAGGCCGGGGAGGTCGTGCCGCCCTCCCGGGAGCGCAGCAACTGACCATCTAGCCTTGTTATAGTTGCCGCATGCCGGACGCTGTGAGCGTGCGGCAACGACGACAGGCGTGTGCACACGCCGTGACGACTAGTGGAGTGCATTCGTGGCCTCAATTCTGGAAAAAGTACTTCGTGTTGGTGAAGGGCGTCTGCTGCGCCGTCTCGAGCAGTATGCGAAGGCCACCAATGCGTTGGAAGATGACTTCAGCCACCTCACCGATGAGGAGTTGAAGAACGAGACCGTGGTGTTGCGTGAGCGCTACTCGGGCGGTGAGTCGCTGGACGACTTACTGCCCGAGGCGTTCGCCGCCGTGCGTGAAGCCTCGACCCGCACCCTGGGACTGCGCCACTTTGATGTGCAGCTGATGGGCGGGGCGGCCCTGCACCTCGGCAACATCTCCGAAATGAAGACCGGTGAGGGCAAGACCCTCGTGGCCACGACGGCGGCCTACCTGAACGCCATCACCAGCCGCGGCGTGCACATCATCACGGTCAACGATTACCTCGCCAGCTACCAGAGCGAGCTGATGGGTCGCGTGTTCCGTGCCCTCGGCATGACCACCGGCTGCATCCTGTCCGGCCAGACGCCGGCCCAGCGCCACGAGCAGTACCTGGCCGACATCACCTACGGCACGAACAACGAGTTCGGGTTCGACTACCTGCGCGACAACATGGCCTGGCAGTCCTCCGACATGGTGCAGCGCGGGCACTACTTCGCCATCGTCGATGAGGTCGACTCGATCCTGATCGACGAGGCGCGCACGCCCCTGATCATCTCCGGTCCTGCCTCCGGCGAGGCCAACCGTTGGTTCACCGAGTTCGCGAGCCTGTCGACCAAGCTCATCCCCGACGTCGACTTCGAGGTCGACGAGAAGAAGCGCACCGTGGGCGTGCTGGAACCCGGCATCGAAAAGGTCGAGGACTACCTCGGCATCGACAACCTCTACGAGTCCGCGAACACCCCGCTGATCTCCTTCCTGAACAATGCGATCAAGGCCAACGCCCTGTTCAAGAAAGACAAGGACTACGTCGTGATGAACGGCGAGGTGCTGATCGTCGATGAGCACACCGGGCGCATCCTGATGGGCCGTCGCTACAACGAGGGTATCCACCAGGCGATCGAGGCCAAGGAGGGCGTCGCGGTCAAGGCGGAGAACCAGACCCTGGCGACGGTCACCCTGCAGAACTACTTCCGGCTCTACTCGAAGCTGTCCGGCATGACTGGTACCGCGGAGACCGAGGCGGCCGAGTTCATGAGCACGTACAAGCTCGGCGTGGTGTCCATCCCCACGAACAAGCCGATGAAGCGTATCGACCAGTCCGACCTGATCTACAAGAACGAAGAGGCAAAGTTCGGCCAGGTCGTCGAGGATATCGTCGCCCGGCACGAAAAGGGGCAGCCGGTCCTGGTCGGAACGACGAGCGTCGAGAAGAGCGAATACCTGTCGCGCTTGCTCGCCAAGAAGGGCGTGCGGCACGAGGTGCTCAACGCCAAGAACCACGCCCGGGAGGCCGCGATCGTCGCGCAGGCCGGACGCCTGGGCTCGGTGACCGTCGCAACCAACATGGCCGGTCGAGGCACAGACGTCATGCTCGGCGGCAACGCCGAGTTCCTCGCCGTCGCCCAGATGAACGCGAAAGGCCTGAGCCCGGTCGAAACCCCCGAGGACTACGAGACCGCTTGGGACGACGTGTTCGACGCCGTCAAGGCCGAGGTCGCCGTGGAAGCTGCGAAGGTCGTCGACGCCGGCGGCCTGTACGTGCTCGGCACCGAACGGCACGAGTCGCGCCGCATCGACAACCAGCTGCGCGGTCGCAGCGGACGCCAGGGTGACCCGGGCGAGAGCCGCTTCTACCTGTCGCTGACCGACGACCTGATGCGCCTCTTCAACGCCGGCGCCGCCGAGAGCCTGATGGGCCGCCAGGGGATTCCCGACGACATGGCGATCGAATCCAAGGTCGTCAGCCGAGCCATCCGTAGCGCGCAGGCGCAGGTCGAGGGCCGCAACGCCGAGATCCGCAAGAACGTGCTCAAGTATGACGACGTTCTGAACCGTCAGCGCGAGGCGATCTACGGCGACCGCCGGCACATCCTGGAGGGCGACGACCTCCACGAGCGCACGCAGCGCTTTCTGGAAGACGTCGTCGACGAGGTCCTCGAGGTGCACACAGGCGAAGGCAACGGCGACGACTGGGACTTCGATGCCCTGTGGACCGAGCTCAAGACGCTGTACCCGGTGGGACTGACCATTGACGAGGTCGTCGCCGAGGCCGGCAACCGCGGCAAGATCAACCGCGACTTCATGCGCCGTGAGATTCTCTCGGATGCCAAGGTCGCTTACCTGCACCGAGAAGAGTCGCTGGGTTCACCGGCGATGCGTGAACTCGAGCGCCGCGTCGTCTTGTCGGTCATCGACCGCCGCTGGCGCGAGCACCTTTACGAGATGGACTATCTGAAGGACGGCATCGGCCTGCGCGCCATGGCCCAGCGCGACCCCCTGGTGGAGTACCAGCGCGAGGGCTTCGTCATGTTCCAGCAGATGATGGGCCAGATCCGCGAGGAGACCGTCGGTTTCCTGTTCAACCTCGAGGTCGAGGTCAGCCAGGCCCCCGGCGCCGTCGCCGGTCCCATCGTCGCCGCCAAGGGACTCGCCCCGGCCGCGGCCGCGGGTGAGAAGCTCAGCTACACCGCCCCGAGCGATTCGGGCGGAGTCGAAGTACGCAACCAGCGCGGACAGATCCAGCAGGCCGCTACCGACCGTGCCCGCCGGGCGAGCGCCGCGGCCCCCGCCGATGAGGCGGAGACGGACGTGGTGGCCGGACCGCCCCAGCGCGGCGCGTTCGGCCAGCGCGGCGACGACTCGAAGCCCGTTCCGGTCAATCGCTCCGAACGGCGCGCTCAGGGCAAGAAGTAGCCCGGTCAGGTCCGTGCGCCTTCATCGAACGATGGAGGCGCTCCCGGAGCCCAGAGCCGCCCGCACCGCGTGGATGCCGTTCATCACGGCGGGGCTCTGCGTCCGGTAAGCGAATTCGACGGAGATTCTCGGATGAAACTGCCTTTTCGGAGTTTTTAGGGTCGATTCCGGCGAAATCTCCGTCGAATTCGTTCGGGCTGCGCGGCGGAGTTCGACGGGGATCCGAACCGCTCGAGCGCCGCCGCGCATCCGGCGGGTCTTGTGGCCAGCATGGGAGAATCGACCCGCCGGGCCGGACCTCCGCGCTGGTCCCGCACTGGTCCGCAGCGGTCACACACGTTCGAGTCGCGTCGCGGTTCACTGCGCGCCTACCTCGGCAGTGGGAACAATCCCCCAGTAGCGCGCCCCCGGGGCGAGGGCTCATTTCTCCCGCGGAGCCGGTTGTCACAACACGTTGATAGCGCTGGCCCGCCAGCGTTGGTCCATTCCTTCCAGGCGCAGGGCCACGGCGCGAACGCGAACCTTACTGTGCACCATCACGACGGCCTCGATCACGCCGTCTCGCGGCTCGGAAATCGTGACCCGCCCGATCGTGAACGCGGGCCGCTGGGCCTTCTGCCCCTTGACGGCGCGCGCCCGTGCCGAGAGCACCACCCGTTTCAGCAGGTGCCGGTAAACGTCGTCGCTGACCCACCGGGCGAGCTGGTCGAGCTCTCGGGCGCCGGCAAGCACCTCGATCACGCAGCGGGTGAGGTTGATCAGCAGTGGCTCCGGGTCTGGCAGCTGGTCCCTGCTGCTCGGTTGGTGGCCGAAGAAGTCGTCCTGGACGAACTTGTTGTCCCTTGACCGGGGTTGGCGTGCCGGGGTGTTGGCTGGATCGCTCATGACTCCTCCGAGGTGCGTGAGTCCGCTGCCGGCGGCACACCTGCCGTGGCAATCGGGTGGTTCAAGGGGTTCGGGTGGATCCGGCGTGCGATGGAGCAGACATTCGGTGGAGCAGGTGTTGGCGAGGGTCAGGCACCCCCACGCGGGGGGTACGGGCCGTGCTCGACACTCAATCAGCCGGGGACGGTGGTGTCGAGTGCTTTTAAGACCTGTGGATAACCCGGGCAGGATGTTGGTCGTGCGGGCTAACTTCGGGACTGTGCGCTGGGACAACCTTTTCGACGACCTCGAGGGGCAGCTCGAACACGAGTTGCACGCCGAGGAGATCGACCTGCGCGCCGAAGAAGAACGGTTGCGGCTGGGTCGGCTGTCTCTGCGTAACCGATTGACCAACCTCGCGCGCACTCCCGCCGTCGCCGCAGATCCCCGGAAGGGATCAGAGCCCTGGACCGGGTCGGTCCCCGGTGCGGGTGTGCTGCGGATCGTGCTCGCGACGGGGGAGACGATCGCCGTGCGGCCGACCACATTCGGGCGGGATTGGCTGGCGGGTGACCTGCTGGACTCCGTCTCCGACGGTTCCCAGTGCGTGCTCCCGCTGGCCGCCGTGGCCGGGGTCGTCCTGCGCCGGGGGGAGATCCCCGGATCGCTCGGCACCGAGCCCGAATCCGCAGCCCGGGTCGTGGACCGCATCGGCCTGGCGTTTGTGTTGCGAGACCTCTGCCGACGGCGCTCCAACTTGGAGGTGCACACCCGTGCGGGTGTGCTCCCCGGCACCATCGACCGGGTGGGCCGGGACCACATCGACCTGGCCCTGCACGCGCCGGGTACCCTGCGCCGCGAAGCGGAGGTGCACCAGTACCGCATCGTGCCGGTAGGCGAGATCCAGCTCGTACGGCTGCCTTAACCCTCTGGCCTAACCCTCTGGCCTAACCCTCTGGCCTAACCCTCTGGCCTAATCCTCTGCGCCAACGCTCTGCGCCAACCGTCTGCGCCAACGCTCTGCGCCAACCGTCTGCGCCAACCGTCCGCGCTGAGCCGCCGTGCCTTTCGCGTTCACAGCCCGCAGCAACTCGTCCGAACGAATTCGACGGAGATTTGAGTCTGAACAGCCCGTTTGGTCCCGAGAACGGTTGTTTGACCAAGAATCTCCGTCGAATTGGTTCAACGCCGGGGACAGCGGTCGGCCTGGATGAGCAGCGTGCCCCCGTGCGGTCAGCCCTGACCCTCCGGGAGCGGCACAACCACACGACGAGGATGCATCAATCTAGCCGGGTCAGTCGTCGGGACGGATGATCGTGCCGCCGGACAGCTCGGGGATGTTCCCGAAGTCCGACTGCTGCCACAGCGACATGCGCCGGGCTTCTTCGTACTTGGCCTCGATGAAAGACTCGAGCACGATCCGTTCGACCCGCCACACGCCCGCGCTGCCGGCCCTGATCGTGCCTGCGCCGCCCGCCGGGGTGCTCTGGGTGCCGAGCCGGATGGCCGGCAGCTCACCGGTGCGCACCAGCTCCAGCACCTCGGCCACCGTCAACGAGAGGATCTCCGCGGTGTCGGCCAGGGTAAGGAACCGGCCCACACTGGAAGCAGCCCCGGAATCGTTCATGGATCGATTATCCGTCGGCGGGCGGGCCCTAATCGGGGCGGAGTGAGGCTGTGGATAACTTTCCCGCGTGGGGGCGAAGACGACCACGATGGACGTCGAGGCGGATTCCCGGGTCAAACGGAGTTTCGAGTCGAAACTATTGAGTCGGCACCATCGATCCGGCTCCATCGAGTCAGCACCAATTGAGTCAGTATTGGGGAGGCAGGCGCCCGTGAGCAAGACCGCCAGGAACGCACGACCGAAATTCTGGTTCGATCCGCGTTTCGCGATCGGGCTGGCGCTCGTGGTCGCCGCCGTCGGAGGCGTCTATCTGATCGTCTCCGCCGCCGACCGGTCCACGGCGGTGTTCACCGCGCGCTCGGCGCTCGCCGTCGGGGACCGAGTGGAGGCATCCGACCTCGTGGCCACGCAGGTGCGGCTTGGTGTAACGGGAGACCTGTACGTGACCCCCGACGGGCTGCCGGATGACGGGCTGGTCGTCACCCGCACGATCGCCGCCGGGGAACTCGTGCCTGCGTCCGCGGTCGGGCGCACCGCCGGCACCGAGGTCACGAGCGTGGTCGTCGAGCTGACCAGCGCCCTGGCCTCGAACATCGGTCCCGGCTCCGTGGTCGACGTCTGGTCCGCCCGCAAAACGGACCCGAACACGTTCGGGCCGCCGACGGTGCTCGTCGACCAGGCCGCGGTCGTGCGTCTGGTCGAGCCCACGGGGCTCGTGGCGGGAGGCGGCATCCGAACACTTGAGATCCTGGTGCCGAAGGGAGCCGTCGCGGCGGTGCTGGAGTCCATCGCGAACCGCGACGCCATCGCGGTTGTGCCCGTCAACGCACCGCTGGAGAAGTAAACGTGGCCACCATCGCACTGGCACTCGACCGGAACACCGAAGACCGTCTGCTGATCGACATCATCGAGCAGGGCCATGTGATCGTGGCGCGTTCGACGACTGCGGGCGAAGTGATCCTCGCCCTGCGGCAGCGCGCGCCCGAGGTGGTGATCGTCGGAGCCGGCCGCAGCACGCTCACGGCCGAGCTGATCACCGCCTGCGACGCCCACGGCGCCCGGGTGATCGCGCTCGCCGCCAACGACCAGGACCGACGCAATGCGGCCGGGCTCGGCCTCTTCGACGTGGTCGACGCCGCCGCCGACTGGGCCGAGACTGAGGCGCTGATCGGCGCCGGGGTCGCCATTCCGCTGCGGGTCGGCGATCCGGCGGGCTTGCCCGGCACAAAACGGCAGGGCACGGTCATCGCCGTCTGGGGGCCGGCCGGCGCCCCGGGGCGCACCACTCTGGCGATCAACATCGCGGCGGAGATCGCCGCTGCCGGGCATACCGTCGCCCTGGCGGACATCGACACCTACAGCGGTTCGGTGGCGCCGAGCCTGGGGATGCTCGACGAGGCGCCGGGCTTCGCCGCTGCGTGCCGCCTGGCCGGCTCGGACAGCTTCACCCGGTCCGAATTTGAGCGCATCGCGCAGCGCTACAACTCACCACAGGGAGCCTTC
Source organism: Cryobacterium sandaracinum (assembly GCF_004403415.1). Lineage (NCBI taxonomy): Bacteria > Bacillati > Actinomycetota > Actinomycetes > Micrococcales > Microbacteriaceae > Cryobacterium > Cryobacterium sandaracinum. The sequence goes on along the minus strand of NZ_SOGO01000024.1, from coordinate 110,132 downwards.
TGGGTGCTCACCGGCATCGGGCGGCCATCGCGCTGGCCCGAGCTCTCCACCGAGCGGGTGACGCGCACCATCAACGCGCTCCGTGTCTGGGTCGACTACGTCGTGCTCGACACCGGGTTCAGCCTTGAGAGCGACGAGGAGATCTCCAGTGACCTGTTCGCCCCGCGCCGCAACGCGGCCACCCTGACGGGCCTCGGACTGGCTGACCACGTCGTCGCCTGCGGCCTCGCCGACCCGGTCGGGATGGCCCGGTTCCTGCGCGCCTGGGTGGACCTGGCCGAGGTGGTCACGACCGATCAGGTCAGCGTGGTCATGAACCGGGTGCGCCGGGGCGCGGTCGGGCTGGATGCGAACGGGCAGGTCGTATCGGCGCTCCGCCGGTTCGGCGGCATCGAGTCGCCGATCCTGGTGCCGCAGGACCAGGTGTCCACGGATGCGGCCATCGTCGCCGGGCGCACGCTGCGGGATGCCGCGCCGAAGTCCCCGGCGCGCACCAGCATCCGTCGCTTCGTGCGCACGGAGCTGCTGCCGGTGCCCGCGCCCGCCACGGGGCGACGGCGCCGGGAATCGAGATGGCGCCGGCCAGCGGTGGCCACCTGAGCCCACCGTCGGCGTCGAATCCCGCGTCGAACCCCGCGTCGACTTGCGCGTCGACCCTTGTGCCGACCCCGGTGCGGAAGGCCGCACCGGCGCTCATTCCTGAAGCGGGATCACCTCAACCCGGTCGCCGGGGCCCGTGACGACCAGCACCCGCTTTCCGGTTACGCCGGTGAGGGCCTGGGCGAGATGCTCCACCGTTGCCGAGCTACCGGCGCCGTCGGCGCGCTTCAGCACGAAGACGGCCGCGCCTCCGGTCGCTGCGCCGATTGCGAGGCTGAGGGGTTCCGGGTCGGCGTCCGTTACCAGGAGCACGCGGCCGATGGTGCGCGCCGGCTGCGGGGCCTCTGCACTCACCGAGCGGTCTCGTCGCCAGACAGAGAAATGATACCCAGCGGCGAGGCCGGTGGCTACCAGCAGCCCCAGCGAGGCCCGCACCCGGTCGATCACGCTGTCCCCGGTGAAGTCGCCGAGGGCGAACTCGAAGAGCCGGTAGCCGATCACCAGAAGCGTCACGATGGCAACGACCGCGCTCACGCCGAACACCAGGATCAGGTACACCCTTCGTCCCGTGGAGCGGACCTCCGCGGGGGAGAGCGGCGTCGCAGGCTGCCAGGCCAGCCACCACACCGGGCCGCCGACGACGAGGGCGCTGATGCCGCCCAGCAGGAGGGTTCGGGTTCCTGAACCGGCGAGCGGGGTGGTCGTGGCGGCGAGGATCGCGTTCACGACCACGCCCAGCCCGGAGGCCGCGGCCACGAGACCCACGCCGGAGGTCACAAGCTTCGTCGCCACCCTCGTCGTGTCCGACCGGGCCAGGGTCAGGCCCCGGTGGTAGCTCCAGACGAGTGCGCCGATGAAGGCGACCGAGACGCCGAAACCCAGTAGGTCGAGGATGTCGGTGACCGGGTCGGTGCGGTCGAAAGCCAGTCTGAGCAGCAGGAACAGCACGGTTCCGACCCCGCTCAGCGTCATGATGGCCGCCCCGGCCACGCCGACGGCCACGACCATTAGATCGGCGAGGCCGCCGCGCAGGTCGCGGGCCTGGCTGCGGATCCAGTGCCACCACCAGATGACCAGCCCGCCGGCAAACCAGATGAGCGCCTGGAGGGTCAACTCCCACCAGGGTTCGCCCGGGGTGAGGCTCGGTGCGGCGTCGACGGCGGCGTCGAGAAGAGAGCTGAGGGCCGTGACGGCGCCGCCCACCGCGATCACGAGACCGAAGACGGAACCGAGGATCGGGGCCACGGTGACCAGCTGGGTGGGGCTCTTCTCCTCGTGCCGGGACATCCACAGGTGCCAGACCCACACGCCGGCCCAGACCACTCCGGTGGCGAAGAGACGCGGTTGCCAGTCCCCGCGCACGAGCACGGCCGCCGTGGTCAGCAGGGCGGTGCTGAACGTGACAAGGGAGACCGTATACAGGCCGGCCAGGTAGAGCCCCCAGGCGACGGATGATCGTTCCGCGCCGTCCATTCGGCGCCACAGCACCCACCAGAGTACGGCCGCGAACGGGCCGGCGATGAGGGTGAACGCGAGCGAGCGGGCGAGCCCGGTGATGTCGCTGGAGGCAAGTGCGTTGCCGGTGTCGAGGAGGCGCCCGAGCAGTCCGCTCACTCCGATGGCGGCAATCACGACCAGGGCGAAGAGCAGAATGTATACGATCACCCGGCGTACCGTGGGCTGGGCCGCGCTCTCCCCGGATGGCGTCGATTTGCGCACCGCAATCACGATGCCGGCGATACCGCCGCCGATCACCAGGACGGCAACCAGCAGCACCACGCTGACCATCAGGAACCGGCCTTCGGATTCGGGCAAATGTTGAGTTCGTAGGGGGCGTCATCGATCAACCACGTGCCGTCGACGGCCACCAGGTCGAAGACACCCTGGGTCTCGTACTCGTCGACTCCGAAGGGGCCGCTGCCGTAGGAGGTGACGATGGACACCTTCACGTCGGCCGACTCGGCCCGCTCGGTGGTCGACACGAGAGTGACCCGCATGTTGTCGGTGGGGCCCCGGTCGAAGTCCTCGCAGCCATTGAAAGCGTCCTCGGTGAGGTACGCGCCAGCGGCCTGCTCGTCGCCGTCGATGACGGCCGCGGAATAGTCCTGGACGAGGCCTTCCGGGGTGTCGGCGTCAAGCTGTTCGGGTTCGCCGCCGGTGAAGACGACGATGAGGGCGATGACCACCAGCGCTCCGATCACGGACAGTAGGACAACCAGGGTCCGATCGGGCTTTCCATTTGCTGTGCTCATCTGTTCAGCATGGCCCAAACTACGAGACGGCACCACGACGGCGGTGGCACGTGTCCGGGGGACCTAGGCTATTGCTGTGTCGACGCTCAGTAATCTCGTACTTGCCCAGGGCCGCAGCAGTGCGGAGGATGTGGACTGGCTCCATATGCTTGTCGCGGATGGCCAGCTCCTGGCCGATCTCGCCTTCGCGGACATCGTCGTGTGGGTGCCCAGCAGCACCGGGAGCTTCGTGGCCGTCGCCCACGCCAGGCCGTCGAGCGCCGCCACCCTCTTCTATCGTGACTTCGTCGGGCAGAGCATCAAGGTCGAGTGGCGACAGCAGGTCACCGAGGCTTTCGAAACGGCGAGGATCGTCGACACCACGGCCCCCGACTGGTACGAGGAGACCCCTACCCGGGTTCGCGCGATCCCGGTGCGGCGGCGGCTCAGTTCCACGGGTTCCCAGATCTCGGACACGCCGGTGGCGGTGCTCACCCGGCACACCAACCTGAGTGAGGCGCGCACGCCGAGCCGGCAGGAGCTGACCTTCAACGACTGCGCCAATGACCTCTTCGCCATGATCGCTTCCGGCGATTTTCCCGATCTGGGCGCCCCCACCGGCCCGAGGCGCGGCGCCCCGCGCGCCTCGGACGGACTCATCCGTCTCGACGTCGACGGCGTGACCACGTTCGCGAGCCCGAATGCCCTCTCCGCCTTCAACCGAATGGGGTTCGCCGACGAGCTGGAGGGCGAGTCCCTCGCCGAGGTGACCACGAGCCTGCTCACTGGAACGGCGGTTGTCGACGAGACCCTGCCGCTCGTGGTCACCGGCCGGGCGCCATGGCGCACCGACGTGGAGGCCCGCGGCGTGACGGTCTCGCTGCGTGCCATCCCGATCCGCAACCGGGGCGAACGGATCGGAGCCATCGTGCTCTGCCGGGACGTCACCGAGCTGCGGCACCAGGAACGTGAGCTGATCACGAAGGATGCCACCATTCGGGAGATTCACCACCGGGTCAAGAACAACCTGCAGACGGTGGCCTCGCTCCTGCGGATCCAGGCGCGCCGCACGCATTCCGACACGGCCAGGGAAGCGCTCAACCAGGCGATGCGCCGCGTGGCCGCCATCGCCGTCGTGCACGACACACTGTCCGAGGGCCTCAGCCAGAAGGTCGACTTCGACGTGGTGTTCGACCGGGTGTTGCTGCTGATCATGGAGGTGGCGTCCGCGCACAACACGACGGCGCATCCGAAGTCGTCCGGCAGTTTCGGCATTCTTCCCAGCGCCTACGCGACGCCGCTCGCCCTCGCGCTGACAGAGCTCGTGACGAACGCCGTCGAGCATGGGCTGGCCGGACGCGAGGGGGAGGTGTCGATCGAGGCCGAGCGTAATGAGGAGACCCTCACCGTGCGGGTGCGGGACAACGGCACGGGCCTGCCGGAGGGCAAGGTCGGGTCGGGACTCGGAACCCAGATCGTGCGCACCCTGATCCAGGGAGAGCTTAGCGGCAGTATCGACTGGCACACCATGATGGGCAGCGGCACCGAAGTGACCATCGAGATCCCGCTGCGGTACATGCGCGAAGCGTAGCGCCGGGCGCGGGGTGACGCCGTGGGGTGTCGCCTCGGGTTCCGAGCGCGTCGCGCGCAACGAAGAAAGGCCCGGCTGTTCAGCTAGGCCTTTCTCTGTGATCCCGTGGTGCGGGGGGGGGGGCGTGCTAGGACGCGCGCCGGGCCCGGGCCGCGCGTCGCTTGAGCGCGCGACGCTCGTCTTCGCTCAGTCCACCCCAGACGCCGGAGTCTTGTCCGGTTTCGAGGGCGTACTGCAGACACACCTCGGTGACGTTGCAACGGGCGCAGACCGACTTGGCCTTCTCGATCTGGTCCACAGCGGGGCCAGTATTACCGACCGGAAAGAAGAGTTCCGGGTCGGCGGTGAGGCAGGCAGCTTTGTCGCGCCAGTCCATAGGGGTGCTCCTTTATTGCAGGGATGCCTGGCCGATTGGCCGAAGATGAAAGGCTGCCGATTGCAGGAAGGGTAGTGGATCTACTCGTTCAGATCGACTCACGTCCCTGTGAGCGTCAACCGGGCCTCAAAAATGATCGCATAATGGTGGAGTCAAATCAATAGTTTTGAATGGGATATCTCTGTGAATGCACGGTCAGACCACAGCGGCGACGACGAGAACCAGGCCGGCCGGGTGCGTCGGCCGGGGGCCGTGCTGCTCCTCGCTGCGATCCTCTGCGCGGAGGCCGCCCTCCTCTGGGTCGCGGTCGCGTGGCTCATTCTCGAGTTGCTGATCGCGACGCCGACCTCCCTGGCCACGGCCCTCGCCATCCTGGTGCTGGTGCTGATCGCCGCGTCCTGGGTAACCGCCATCGCGGTCAACTCCCTGCGGCGCCGGTCCTGGATCCGGGGCGCTGCCGTCACCTGGCAGATGGTGCAGATCGCCGTCGCCATCGGCTCCTTCCAGGGGTTCTACGCCCGGCCCGACCTCGGCTGGGCGCTTCTTCTGCCGTCGGTCGTGGTCCTCGTGCTGCTGTTCCAGCGGCGCGTAATCGCAGAAACGACGTCAGCGCGCTCCGAGGACGGCTTGCCGCAGTAGCGGCGCAGTAGCGGCGCAGCAGGGCCGCAGCTGGGCCGCTCCGGCTTCGGCAGCGGCGGGGTGGGTAAGACGTGCGTTCGAGCGCTCCGGGGGCCGGTAGGGGCCACCTGCGGCCGGTGGGGGCAGCGCAGGGACCGTGCCGGCCGCGTGGCGGCATCCGTTTGGTCAGGCCGGCAGGCCGAGCTTCTTGCGCAGGCTCGCGACATGGCCGGTGGCCTTCACGTTGTAGAGGGCTAGCTCGACCATGCCGGTCTCGTCGATCACGACGGTGGAACGCAGCACGCCCGTGACGGTCTTGCCGTAGAGGTTCTTCTCGCCCCAGGCGCCGTAGCCCATGTGCACCGCGAGGTCGGTGTCGCTGAGGAGCGCGAACGTGAGCTGCTCGGTCTCCTGGAATTTCTTCAGCTTGACCGGGGCATCCTTCGACACGCCGAGCACCTGGTAGCCGGCCGATGCCAGTGAGCTGAGGTTGTCGCGGAAGTCGCAGGCCTGCTTCGTGCAGCCGGGCGTCATCGCCGCCGGGTAGAAGTACACGACGACCTTCGAGCCGGCGAAATCGGCCAGCGACACGGCGTTCCCGTCCTGGTCGGACAGGGTGAACGGAGGGGCTTGGTCGCCGGTCGCGAGCCGCGTGGAATCGGTCATCCCCCCACGCTACTGGTCCCGCCTGTACCCATTTTCCGCCCATCCCTGATGAATTCGACGGTGATTTGGGGTCAGGCACCCGTTTTTTGGCCCTGCACGGCTTTCTAGAGCAAAATCTTCGTCGAATTCGTTCAATGCAGGGGCTGCTGGCTCGGGGTGGTGGGTGACAGGGGCTAGTGGGTGGGGGCGGCGGCGAAGGTGGCGAGCAAACGCTGCAGCGAGTCCAGGCGCACCTTGCCGGTCTCGCCAAGCTTGCCGGCGCTAACGGCCTCATTGATCGCGCAGTCGGGCGAGTTCGGCAGGTGGGTGCAGCCGCGCGGACACTTTTGGGAGATCAGGGCCAGGTCGGTGAAGGCCTTGAGGATGTTGTCGGTGTTGATGTGGCCGAGACCGAAGGAGCGCACGCCGGGGGTGTCGATGACCCAGCCCCGGCCGGCATCCGTTTGCAGTCGCAACGAGATGGTCGACGAAGACGTGTGCCGGCCGCGGCCGGTCACCGTGTTGACGACTCCGACGGCGCGGTGGGCGCCCGGCACCAGGGCGTTGACGAGAGTGGACTTGCCGACGCCGGAGTGACCGACGAAGACCGTGTCGTGGCCGACCAGGGCGGCGGAGATCTCCGCCAGCGGCATGGCGTCGTCGCGGCTCTCGAAGACGGGCAGGTCGAGGCCGGCGAAGTTGCGGAGGAAGGCGGTGGGGTCGGCCAGGTCGGTCTTGGTAATGCAGAGAATGGGATTCACGCCCGCGTCGTAGGCGGCGACGAGGTAGCGATCGACGAGACGGATGCGCGGCTCCGGGTTGGCGGCGGCCACCACGATCAGCATCTGGTCGGCGTTGGCGACGATCACTCGCTCCACGGCGTCGGTGTCGTCTGCGCTGCGGCGCAGCAGCGTCGTGCGCGGCACGATCCGCACGATCCGGGACAGGCTGCCCGGTGCTCCGGTCGTGTCGCCGACGATGTCGACGCGGTCGCCGGTGACGACGGCCTGCTTGCGCAGTTCGCTCGCCCGGGCGGCGGTCACTCGGCGCTCGGCAGGCAAGTTCTCGTCGAGCATGACGGTGTACCGGCCCCGGTCGACCGAGAGGATGCGCCCGGTCAGCGCGTTCTCGTGGTCGGGGCGGGTCTTGGTGCGCGGTTTGCTGCCCTTGCGGTTGGGGCGCACACGCACGCTCGACTCGTCGAACTCGGGCTCATCGTCGTCGGCACTCGCCCACCACGTCACGACGGGGCTCCGGAAACGAGCGTCGACCAGAGGTCGGTGAACTGGGGAAGGGTCTTGGCGGTCGTGTCGATGTTCTCGATCAGCACGCCGGGAACGAGGAGACCGATCAGCGCGCCCGCGGTCGCCATCCGGTGGTCGTCGTAGGTGTTCCACGGCCCACCGTGCAGCGGGCGCGGGTCGATCCGCAACCCGTCGGGCAGCTCGGTGACGGAACCGCCGAGCCCGTTGATCTCCGCGGCGAGGGCCGCCAACCGGTCGGTTTCGTGGTGCCGGATGTGCCCGATCCCGGTGATCGTGCTCGGGGACTCGGCCAGGGCGGCCAGGGCCACGAGCGTGGGCGCGAGCTCTCCGCCGGTCGACAGGTCGAGCTCCACGCCCCGGATGCGGCCGGTCCCGGAGACCGTGAGCCGGTCGCCCTCCCGAGACACCTCGGCGCCGAAGCGCGGCAGCAGGTCGGCCAGGTCGGCGCCGACCTGGGTGGTGGTCTCGGGCCAGCCGGAGATGGTGACGCTGCCCCCGGCCACGAGGGCCGCGGCGAGGAACGGCGCCGCGTTCGAGAGATCGGGTTCGATGTCGACCTCGGCGCCCTGGATCGGGCCGGGAGCCACGATCCACTCGCCGACGGCCGGACTGTGCACCGTGACGCCGCGCCGGGCCAGCGTGGCGATGGTCATCTCGATGTGCGGCAGGCTGGGCAGGCGCTCGCCGGAATGGCGCAGGTGCAGGCCCTGCCCGAAGCGCGGCGCGGCGAGCAGCAGGCCGGAGACGAACTGGCTCGACGTGGACGCGTCGATGGTGATCTCCCCGCCGACTAGCGTGCCGGTGCCGTGCACGGTGAAGGGCAGGGCGCCGCGACCGTCGTCGTTGATGTCGGCGCCGAGGGCCCGCAGGGACGAGATGGTGGTGCCCATCGGGCGGCGGCGTGCGCCGGCGTCCCCGTCGAAGGTGGTCGGCCCGAGGCCGAGCGTCGCGACCGGCGGCAGGAAACGCATCACGGTGCCGGCGAGACCGCAGTCGACGGTCGTCGACCCGAGCAGCTCCCCGGGGGTGATCCTCAGGTCGGAACCGAACTCTTCGGCGCCGGGGACCTCCTCGATGACGGTGCCCAGTTGACGCAGCGCCGCGACCATCAAGTCGCTGTCCCGCGAGTGCAGCGGGGCACGCAACAGCGACGGATGCGCGGCGAGGGCGCTGAGCACCAGCTCCCGGTTGGTCAGCGACTTCGACCCCGGCAGGGATACGGACGCTGAAAGCGGGCCGGCGGCCGTCGGAGCGGGCCAGCGGGCATCCGTCACCTCGGGCGACGTGTCGCCGTAGGGATCGAACTCAGGCTTGGAATATCTCGAGATCAACATCGGTTATCAGAATAGTCGGTGATGAAAGAGAGAGGGAGGCCAGGGTGACGCTGTCCATGGTGCTGGAGCGACCTGCGGTCGTTTCACGCGACGGCTTAGGATTGTCCGTGATGACAACCGATGCGATCGAAATGCGAGACCTGTTCGAAGAGCAGGCGCTGCCCTTTATCGACCAGCTGTACGCCGCGGCCATGCGCATGACGCGCAACCCCTCCGACGCCCAGGATCTGGTTCAGGAAACGTTCGTGAAAGCGTTCGCTGCGTTCAAACAGTTCGAGCAGGGCACCAATCTCAAGGCCTGGCTGTACCGCATCCTGACCAACACCTTCATCAACACGTACCGCAAGAAGCAGCGTGAGCCGTTCCAGGGCACCATCGACGATCTCGCGGACTGGCAGCTCGGCGGCGCGGAGTCCCGCACGGCGATGGCGAATCGTTCGGCGGAGGCCGAGGCCATCGACCACCTGCCGGACAGCGCCGTCAAGGACGCGTTGCAGTCCATCCCGGAGGACTTCCGGCTGGCTGTCTACTTCGCCGACGTGGAGGGGTTCTCTTACCAGGAGATCGCCGAAATCATGAAAACACCCATTGGCACCGTGATGAGTCGCCTGCATCGTGGCCGGCGCCTCCTGCGCGACCTGTTGGCCGGTTACGCCCTTGAGCGCGGCCTGGGAACAGCGGCGGGCCAGACTCGAACCGGGAGCACACCAGCATGACCGATTATGGCTGCGAGAAGGCCAAGGCCGAACTCGAGGAATACCTGCACAACGAACTGTGCGGCGAAGACGCGTCTGACATTCAGGAGCACCTCGCCCACTGCAGCGACTGCAGCGACGAGCACCTGGTCGGGCGCACACTGACCGAGGCCGTGCAGCGCGCATGCCGTGAAATGGCCCCCGAAGACCTGCGCGACCAGGTGTTGCTGAAGCTGCGCACCATCCAGTCCGCCCACTAGCCGATCGGCAGGTCGGCGTCCTCCTCACCGGCGTCGTCGATGTTCTTCTCCTCGGGGAGCGGCTCGTCGACCGAGCCGAGCACGAACAGGGCCCCGGTCGGGTCGGTGACCAGCGCGAAGGTGCCGAACTCCGCCGTCCACGGCTCACGGACGACCGTGCCGCCGAGCTCTGTCACGGTCGTGACGGCCGCGTGCACGTCAGGCACCCCGAGATAGAGCTGCCAGTGCGAGGGCACGCTGTCGGGCAGGTGTTCCGCGGCGTCGAAGACGCCCGTCACCATCTCACCCTCCGCCCCGATCGTGCTGTAGCGGAAGTCCTCCGTGTCGCTCAGGACGACCGGTTTCCAGCCGAACACCTCGGTGTAGAAATCGAGAGCGGCGGAATAGGAGCGAGTGTTCAGCTCGTGCCAGACCGGTGAGCCCGCCTCGCCGAAGACGTCGAAGCCGGTGAACTCGTCGGCCTGCCACACCCCGAAGGGCGCACCCGTCGGGTCCATCAGGATGGCCATGCGGCCCATGGTTCCCACCGTCATCGGCTCGGCCAACACGTCTGCGCCGGCCGCGCGGGCGGCGGTGACGGCGGCGTCGGCATCCGTCACCGACAGGTAGGTGGTCCACGCGTCGGGCAGTCGGGAACCCGGCTCCTGTGAGCTCATGCCGGCGACGTCCGCGTCGCCCTTCCGGAAGGTGACGTAGTTGCCGTACTCCAAACCGGAATCGCTGGCCGTCCAGCCGAACAGCCGCGTGTAGAACTCCCGGGCGCGCGGCAGGTCGGAGGTCATCAGGTCGGCCCAGCAGGGCTGACCGGTTCGGTTCGCGTGCGGTGCGGGCATGGCGGATCTCCTTGTCGGTGGCCGATGCGTCGGCGGGCGGTGCGGCCAGCCTAGATGAGTGAGTCCTGATAGCCGAGGGGCGATAGGGGTTCGCGGTTCCGAAACGGTTGTTCCCGGTGCTGATGCCGGGCGATCAGGGGACCGTGACGCTGGATGAAGTGTGGCCCGCCGTGTCTTTCGAGTCCGAAGCCGTGCAGTAGCGCTGTCCCGAACGAATTCGACGGAGATGCCGCCCCAAATCAACCCAAAACATCCGGAAATGCTGTTTTGGAAGAAAATGTCCGTCGAATTGGTTCGACGCCGGGTCATGACCAGCGCTGCGCGGTCGTCGCCTCTGATCTTGCGGGGGTGACACAGCCCGTCGATCAGGCCTCACCCGTCGAGGACTGGGCCGTAGCGTCCGGTGCGGCCCATTCTGTCGAACGGTTCTGCCGGTCGGCGCAGGTCACAGGGTAAGCGCCTGGCGTAGTAGTTCGGCCTGCTCGACCGCGTGACGCTTCGCCGAGCCCGCCGCCGGCGACGCCGACGCCGCCCGGGAGAACAGGGTCACCGGGCGCGGGCCCAGCTTGTTCGTCTCGAGGTAGAAGAACGGCCAGGCACCCTGGTTCTCCGGCTCGTCCTGCACCCAGGCGAGTTCAGCGTCGGGGTACTGGTCTGCGACCTGCTTGAGTTCGAAGGCGGGCAGCGGGTAGAACTGCTCCAGGCGAACCAGCGCGATCTCCGGGTTCGGGTTCTTGTCGAGTTCGGCGAGCAGGTCGTAGTAGAGCTTGCCGGCCAGGAACAGCACCCGCTTGACGCGCGGCTTGTCGGTGATCCGGGCGTCGTCGATGACCGGTTCGAACCGGCCGGTGGTGAAGTCGGCCACCTCGCTGGTCGCGCCGCGCAGGCGCAGCATCGACTTCGGAGTGAAGACGATCAGCGGGCGCCGCGGGCGCATGTAGGCCTGACGGCGCAGCAGGTGGAAGTACGACGCGGGCGTCGACGGGCGAGCGACGGTCATGTTGTCTTCCGCGCACAGCTGCAGGTAGCGCTCGATCCGGGCGGACGAGTGGTCCGGCCCCTGGCCCTCGTAGCCGTGCGGCAGCAGCAGCACAACGGATGAACGCTGGCCCCACTTCTGCTCGGCGGAGGAGACGAACTCGTCGATGACCGTCTGGGCACCGTTGGCGAAGTCGCCGAACTGCGCCTCCCAGAGCACCAGGGCGTCGGCGCGTTCCACCGAGTAGCCGTACTCGAAGCCCATGGCCGCGTATTCGCTGAGCAGCGAGTCGTAGATCCAGAACCGGGCCTGGTCTTCGCTGAGGTTCGCCAAGGGCAGCCATTCCTGGCCGTTGATGCGGTCGTGCAGCACCGCGTGACGTTGCACGAACGTGCCGCGGCGGGCATCCTGGCCGGCGAAGCGCACCGGGGTGCGCTCGAGCAGCAGGGAGCCGAGGGCGAGGAGTTCACCGAAGCTCCAGTCGATTTTGCCGTTGCGACTCATGTCGTTGCGCTTCTGCATCAGCTGCTGCAGCTTATTGTGCACGGTGAAGCCGGCGGGCTTGTTCAGGAAGGCATCGCCGATCAGGTGCACGACCGCTTCGGGCACCCCGGTCGTGGCCGGTTCCCCGACCGCGTCGTCGTGCTTGTCGGTACCGTGCTTCTCGGCACCGATGCCCTGCGGCGCGGCACCGGCCGCGCTGACGATCGGGATCGACGAGGACTGCGCCGCGTGCGTCTCCATGAACGCGCGCTCGAGGCGGTCCTGGAAATCCGCGTGCGAGGCCTCGTATTCCTCCTGCGTGATGTCGCCGCGACCGACGAGAGCCTCGGTGAAAAGCTTCCGGACGGAGCGCTTGGCCTCGATCAGGTTGTACATCAACGGCTGGGTCATCGAGGGGTCGTCGCCCTCGTTGTGCCCGCGGCGGCGGTAGCAGACGAGGTCGATGACGACGTCCCGCTTGAATTCCTGACGGTAGGCGAAGGCGAGCTCCGCGACCCGCACCACGGCCTCGGGGTCGTCCCCGTTGACGTGGAAGATGGGCGCCTGGATGGTCTTGGCGACATCCGTCGAGTACACCGAGGTGCGTCCGTCACCGGGCAGTGTGGTGAAGCCGACCTGGTTGTTGACGACCAGATGGATGGTGCCGCCGGTGCGGAACCCGCGCAGTTGGGACATCTGGAGCGTCTCCAGGACGATGCCCTGGCCGGCCATGGCCGCGTCGCCGTGCACGAGGACGGGGAGGGTGGAGAAGGTGCCGATCGGCTTGCGGTCCTGCTTGGCGCGCACGATGCCCTCGAGGACGCCGTCGACGGCCTCGAGGTGGGACGGGTTCGCGGCCAGGTAGACCGGCATCTCCGTGCCGTTGGTGGCACGGAAGGTGCCCTCGGTGCCCAGGTGGTACTTGACGTCGCCGGAGCCCTGCACGGTGCGGGGATCCTGCGTGCCCTCGAACTCGCGGAAGATCTGACCGTAGGTCTTGCCTGCGATGTTGGTGAGCACGTTCAGGCGCCCGCGGTGGGCCATGCCGATGCAGACCTCGTCGAGGCCGGCATCCGCGGCACCCTGCAGGATCGAGTCGAGCAGCGCGATGGTGGACTCGCCGCCCTCGAGGCTGAACCGCTTCTGGCCGACGTACTTGGTCTGCAGGAAGGTCTCGAAGGCCTCCGCCTCGTTGAGCTTGCCGAGGATGCGCATCTGCTCGTCATGCGTGGGCTTGACGTAGCTCTTCTCCATCTTTTCCTGCATCCACTTGCGCTGGGCAGGGTCCTGGATGTGCATGTACTCGATGCCGGTCGTGCGGCAGTAGGAGTCGCGCAGCACGCCGAGGATGTCGCGCAGGAGCATCAGGCGTTTGCTGCCGAACCCGCCGGTGACGAACTCGCGGTCCAGGTCCCAGAAGGTCAGCCCGTGGTTCGAGATTTCCAGGTCGGGGTGGGAGCGCTGCGTGTATTCAAGCGGGTCGATGTCGGCCATCAGGTGGCCGCGCACGCGGAACGCGTTGATGAGCTCCTGCACGCGGGCGGTTTTGTCGACGGCGCTGGCCAGGTCGACGCTGATGTCGGGCGCCCAGTGGATCGGGTCGTACGGGATGCGCAGGGCCGAGAAGATGTCCTCGTAGAAGTTGTGCTGCCCGATCAGGAGCTCGTGCACGATCTTGAGGAATTCGCCCGAGCCGGCACCCTGGATGACCCGGTGGTCGTAGGTGCTGGTCAGCGTGATGGTCTTGGAGATGGCGAGGCCGGTCAGGGTCTTGCCGCTGGAACCCTGGAACTCGGCCGGGTAGTCGAGGGCGCCGGCGCCGATGATGCAGCCCTGGCCCTTCATCAGGCGCGGCACGGAGTGCACCGTGCCGATGCCACCGGGGTTGGTGAGGGAGACCGTGGCGCCGGAAAAGTCATCCGCCGTCAGCTTGCCTTTGCGGGCCCGGGTGACGAGGTCTTCGTAGGAGGAGAGGTACTCGCCGAAGGTCATCGTGTCCGCGCGCTTGATGGCCGGGACCATCAGGGAGCGGGTGCCGTCGGGCTTGGGCAGGTCGATCGCGATGCCGAGGCCGACGTGCGCGGGGGCGATGACCGAGGGCTTGCCCTCGATCTCGTTGTAGTAGACGTTCTGGCTGGGGAACATCTTCAGCGCCTGGATCAGCGCCCAACCGATCAGGTGCGTGAACGACACCTTGCCGCCGCGCGAGCGCTTCATGTGGTTGTTCATCACGATGCGGTTGTCGATGAGGAGCTTCGCCGGGATGGTGCGCACGCTGGTGGCCGTGGGCACGGTCAGGCTGGCCGCCATGTTCGCCGCGAGGCTCTTGGACATGCCGCGGAGCGGGGTGACGACGTCGACCTCGGTGGCCTCGGCGGCGGTCGGCTGCGAGTTCGTGATCGGAATGTCGGCCGGCACGGGGACCCGCTTGGGCGCGCTGGACGTCGTGCGCGCGGTGCGCTGCCCGCCGACGACGGGGATGGGTGCCGTGATCGGGGCCGGCTCCGCCGCTGAGGCGGCCGGGGTTGCGGGGGCGCTTGCCGCGGGCGTGGTCACGTCGGGAGCGATCACGGCGGGCGCGTCGCCTGCGGGTGCGCTGCTCGCGGGAGCCTCTGAACCGTCGCTGCGGCCGTTCGCGGTCCGGTGGTAGCTCTCGAGGACGGGCCACCAGGACTCGTCCACCAGCTTCTTGTCGACGAGGTACCGTTCGTACAGTTCGTCGACGAGCCACTCGTTCGCTCCGAATTCACCCGACGTCGTCTCGTCGGATCCACTACCGGTCAACTGGCTTGACACAGCCGGTTCCCACTCTCTACGTTGATTTTGAATGTCCAGAGCGGTCGTGCACGCCCGGCGCGGTCTGCTCGTCCAGCCTAATCCCCTCGGGCCTGGCTGCGGGCATCCCCGCGGGGCGCTAGCGTTATTTCCATGCAGTTCTATGGAGCGGTACCCAGCCACGACCTCACGTATTCCGACGTCTTCCTTGTGCCGAGTCAATCGGATGTGAGCAGCCGCCTCGATGTCTCCCTCGCCCCGGGCGACGGCAGCGGCGCCACCATCCCCATCGTCTCGGCGAACATGAACTCGGTCACCGGGCCGCGCCTGGCGGCCGCGCTCGCTCGCCGCGGCGGGCTCGGCGTGCTGCCGCAGGACATGCACCTGCAGGATCTCGACGCCGCGATCCGCTGGGTCAAGGCCCAATCCACCCGCTTCGACACCCCCTTCAACTTCGCCCCGGGGGACACCGTGGCGCTCGCCCTGCGGCAGGTGCCGGCTGTGGCCGGCCAGGGATTGGTCATCAACGACCAGAACGGCGATTACCTGGGTGCCATCGACGCGTCCCGGCTGGCGACGGCGCTGCCCGACGCGCTCCTCGGAGACCTCCTGCACGGCACGATGACCTCCCTCGACGCCGACGATATCGAAGGCCCGCGCCGCGCTTTCGACGTGATGACCGCGGCCGAGCTCGACTTCGCCACCGTGCAGCACCACGGCCGGGTGATCGGCACCCTCAGCCGCAAGAGCGCGCTTCGCTCCACCCTGTATCAGCCCGCGCTGGACGCGCAGGGCCGACTGCGCGTGGCCGCGGCGGTCGGCATCAACGGCGACATCGCGGCCAAGGCCCGGGCGCTCGTCGCCGCGGGGGTCGACGTTCTCGTGATCGACACCGCGCACGGCCACCAGGGCGGCATGACGCGGGCGATCGAGATCGTCGCCGACCTGGGCCTCGGCATCCCCATCGTGGCCGGCAACGTCGTGACCGCGGATGCCGTGGGTGACCTCGTCGGCGCCGGCGCCACCATCGTAAAGGTCGGCGTCGGCCCCGGCGCCATGTGCACCACGCGCATGATGACGGCGGTCGGCCGCCCCCAGTTCTCGGCCGTGCTCGAGACCGCGGCCGCCGCCCGGGAACTCGGAGCGCACGTATGGGCCGACGGCGGGGTGCGCTACCCGCGCGACGTGGCGCTCGCGCTCGCCGCCGGCGCGGCATCCGTCATGATCGGATCCTGGTTCGCCGGCACGATCGAGGCACCCGGCCTGCTCGATCGGGACGCCGCCGGCGGCATTTACAAGGAGAGCTGGGGGATGGCCTCCACCAGGGCTGTGCGCCAGCGGTTCGACCGCCTCGACGCCTACGGGCTGGCCCGCAAGACGCTCTTTGCCGAGGGGATCTCCAGCTCGAAGATCTACCTGGACCCGCTGCGGCCGTCCGTCGAGGACCTGCTGGACATGATCACCTCCGGCGTGCGCAGCTCGTTCACTTATGCGGGCGCGACCTCGGTCGCGGAGTTCCACACCCGTTCGCTGGTCGGGATCCAATCGGCGGCCGGCTACGAGGAGGGCAAGGCCCTGCCCGTCTCCTGGTAGAGGTGGGGGGCCTGACACCCGAGAACGACTCGTGGCCTCGGTGCCGGGCGGTAGACTGAGCGGAATAATGGACGACCCCCCTCCTGCGCATGCGCCCGGTTTCTCGCCCGGAAATTCTTCCCGTCACCCGAACGGCGTCTCGGTCATGAACTTCGGCGCCGCCGTCGTCGAGGTCCGCCATGTATGAGTGGATCATGCTCGCCGCGGGGCTCCTCCTCACCATCGGCACCGGCCTGTTCGTCGCCAGCGAGTTCGCCCTGGTCAACCTGGACCGGTCGGAGCTCGAGGCCCGCCGCGATCGAGGAGAGACCCGACTCGGCCTGACCATCGCCGCACTCAGGATCACCTCGACGCACCTCTCCAGCGCCCAACTGGGCATCACTCTCACCACCCTGCTCACCGGTTACACCATGGAGCCGGCTCTGACCATGCTGCTGTCGCCGTCGCTGATCGGCCTGGGGCTGTCCACGGCGGTGGTGCCGGTCGTCGCGGTCACGACCGCGGTCATCGTCGCCACACTCGCCTCGATGATCATCGGCGAGCTGGTGCCGAAGAATTTCGCCCTCGCCCTGCCCGTGCAGACCGCGAAGCTGGTCATCCCGTTCCAGACACTGTTCACGACCGTGTTCAAACCAGCCGTCGTCGTGCTCAACGGCAGCGCCAACGGTGTGCTGCGGTCGATCGGGATCGAGCCGAAGGAAGAGCTGTCCGGGGCGCGCACCGCGGAGGAGCTGTCCTCCCTCGTGCGGCGCTCGGCCAGTGCCGGGCTGCTGGAGAAAGACACCGCCACACTCCTGCACCGCACGCTGCTCTTCTCCGGGCATACCGCCTCGGACGTGATGACGCCCCGCCCGCGGGTGGCCAGCATCGAGCGCACCGCCTCCGCCCAGGCCGTCATCGACCTCACCCGCCAAACCGGGTATTCCCGCTTCCCAGTCGTCGACGAGGGCGTCGACGATATCGTCGGGATCGTGCACGTGAAGCAGGCCGTGGCCGTTCCCCGACGTCGCCGGGCGGATGTCCCGGTATCGGCCCTGCAGTCCGAGGCCATCCGGGTGCCCGAGACCATGAAACTCGACGGACTGCTGATCGAGCTGCGCGGCCGCGGTTACCAGATGGCCATCGTCGTCGACGAATACGGCGGCACGGCCGGAGTGGCCACGCTCGAGGACCTGGTCGAGGAACTCGTCGGAGAGGTTGCCGACGAGCACGACCGCACCCGCGCCGGTGTGGTGTTGTCTACCGACTCTCTGACATTCCCTGGCATGCTCCGCCCGGACGAGCTGCTCGACCGCACGGGCATCGTGATCTCGGAGGACGGCCCCTACGAAACCGTGGGTGGGTTCGTGATGAGCGAATTAGGTCGCCTGCCCGTGGTCGGCGACGTCGTGCAGCTGGCCGGCGGCGTGCTGTCCGTGGAACGCCTCGACGGCCGACGGATCGACCGGCTCCGCTTCACACCCTGCAGCGAGCCCGTCGAGCCCGAGGAGGGCGGCGAGCCTGCCCGGGGTGACCGCGGTACCAGGACCGACAAGAAATCCGAAAAAAAGTTGGACAAAAAGGGTGACCGCAAGAAGAACGGCACGGAGCGCACGGTGAGTGACAATGAGTGACTGGGCGGGGCTGGTCTGGCTGGTCGTGCTGCTCGCGGCCAACGCCTTTTTCGTCGCCGCGGAATTCGCGGTTATCTCCGCGCGCCGGTCCCAGATCGAACCTCTCGCCGAGGCCGGCAAGAAGCGCGCAATCACAGCGCTGTGGGCGATGGAACACGCCACCCTCATGTTGGCGACCACCCAGCTGGGCATCACGGTCTGCTCGCTGCTCATCCTGAACGTCTCGGAGCCGGCGATCCACCACCTGCTCGAGATCCCGCTGGGCCTGACCCCGCTACCGGAGGAGGCCATCGGCGTGATCGCCTTCGTGATCACGCTGCTGCTGGTCTCCTACCTGCACGTCGTGTTCGGTGAGATGGTGCCGAAGAACCTGTCGTTCTCCATCCCCGACCGGGCCGTGCTCGTGCTCGCCCCGCCGCTCGTCTTCTTCGGCCGCCTGGTCAAGCCCGTGATCGTGACGCTCAACGCCACCGCCAACCTGGTGGTGCGAATGTTCGGGGTCCAGCCCAAGGAGGAGGCCACCAGCACCTACACGTTGGACGAGGTGGCGACCATCGTCTCCCAGTCGACCCGGGAGGGCGTGCTGCGGGACGGCACCGGGGCACTCAGCGCCACGTTCGAGTTCACCACCCGCAAGGTGCGGGACGTCGCGGTGAACCTCGACGGCCTGATCAGCCTGCCCGAGGCGGCCACCCCCGCAGACGTGGAGAAGGCCGTCACCAGACACGGTTTCTCCCGTTATGTTCTGGTGAACGAGTCCGGTGAACCAACCGGGTACGTTCACCTGAAGGACGTCATCGACCTCGACGGCGACACGGCCACCTCGGTCGGGCAGGGCAGCTACGCGGAGCCGATCCCGGGCAAGCGCATCCGTTTGCTGGCGTCGATCTTCGAGGACACCGACCTCGAAGATGCCCTGGCCACCATGCGGCGTTCCGGCGCGCACCTGGCGCGCTCGTTCACCGCGACCGGTGAGACCGTGGGGGTGCTGTTCCTCGAGGACATCATCGAAGAGCTGGTCGGCGAAGTGCAGGACGCGACCCGCCGCCTGTAGCCGTTCTCAGGCGGCCGGCCACCGGGCGCGCAGGTACTGCGGCGGCCAGTAGTCCACGCCGGCGCCGAGCTCGTGGGCGGCCCGCAGCGGGAAGTGCGGGTCGCGCAGGAGTTCGCGGCCCAGAAGGACCGCGTCGGCCCGGCCGGATGCCACGATCTGCTCGGCCTGGTGCGCGGTGGTGATCAGCCCCACGGCGCTGACCCGCACGTCCGCCGCCGTTTTCACGTGCTCGGCGAGCGGCACCTGGTAGCCGGGACCCAGCGGGATGCGCACCCCGGTCACGTTGCCGCCGGAGGAGATGTCGAAGAAGTCGGCCCCGGCGGCCGCGGCCCAGCCGGCGACCTCGGCCGTCTCGTCTTCGGTCCAGCCGCCCGGGGTATAATCCGTGGCGGAGAACCGCACGAACAGGGCGCGCTCCTCGCCGATGGCCGCGCGCACGGCGGCCACGACCTGAAGCAGCAGGCGGGCCCGGTTCGGCAGCCCGCCGCCGAACCCGTCGGTGCGCCGGTTGCTCAGCGGGGACAGGAACTGGTGCAGCAGGTAGCCGTGCGCCGCGTGCAGCTCCACGACGTCGAACCCGGCCTCCACCGCCCGGAGCGCGGCGGAAGCGAACCCGTCAACGATTCCCTGGATGCCCGCGGCATCCAGGGCCACGGGCGGTGCGTAGCCGGGGAACGGCACGGCCGAGGCCGACACGGTCGGCCAGCCGCCGTCATCCGTCGCCATAGTGCCGTGCCGGTCTCCGCCCCAGGCCGGCCAGACGGAAGCCTTGCGCCCCGCGTGGGAAAGCTGGATGCCGGCCTTCGCGCCCTGCGCATGAAGGAAGGCCACGATCGGTGCCCAGGCGGCGGTCTGTTCCGCGTTCCAGAGGCCGGTGTCGGCGTGGGAGATGCGGCCCTCCGGGCTGATCGCGGTTGCCTCGACCAGGATCAGGCCGGCGCCGCCCGCGGCCAGCGCGCCCAGGTGAACGAGGTGCCAGTCCCGCGGGACGCCGTCTTTCTCCCGCACCGCGTATTGGCACATCGGCGCCGCCCAGATGCGGTTGCGCAGGGTGACGTCGCGCACGGTGAACGGTTCGAACAGGGCGGTAACAGCCACGGATTTCCCCCAAGGGTCGAGTGGGCGGGCGAAGCGGCCGGCCCGACGCACTCAAAACAACCTATCGTGAGTGCATGAGCGAACCACGGGGATGGCTGGAATGGGACGACGCACGGGCGCGCGAGCGGATCGCGGTTCCCCGGGCGGACGACGACAAGTACCGCCGCGGCGTGCTGGGCGTGCGCACGGGCTCCGACGAGTACCCCGGGGCCGCGGTGCTCGGAGTCGAGGCGGCCCTCCGCACCGGGGTCGGGATGGTGCGCTACCTCGGCCCGAGACGGGCGTCCGACCTGGTGCTGCAGCGACGCCCGGAGGCCGTCACCGCCCCCGGGCAGGTGCAGGCCTGGCTGCTCGGCTCGGGCCAGGACGCCGCCGCGCGCGACCGGGTGACCGAGGCCGCGCTGCTCGGCGCCCTGGCCGAGGGGCTGCCCACGGTGTGCGATGCTGGGGCCCTCGACCTGGTCGGCCGGGCGACCGGGCCCGTCGTGATCACCCCGCACTACCGCGAACTCGCCCGGCTGCTTACACGCCTGCTCTCCCCGCAGGGCGAGTCGGTGGCCGGCTCCGAGGTGGCCGCTGCGCCGGGAGAGTGGGCCGTGCGCGCCGCGTCCGGCCTGGGCGTCACGGTGCTGCTCAAGGGAAGCGTCACCTGGATCGCGGCGCCCGACGGCACCCGGCTGACGGTGTCGAAGGCGCCCTCCTGGCTGGCGACGGCCGGATCCGGGGACGTGCTCGGCGGCATCCTCGGCGCCCTCCTGGCCACGCATTCACGGGCGATCCAGACGGATGCCGCCGCGCCGGCCCATCTCGCGGCGACGGCCGCCCTGGTGCACGCCCGGGCAGCGGCCCGGGCGTCCAACGGAGGTCCGATCACCGCGCTCGACATCGCCGGCGCGGTGCCGGCCACGATCGCGGACCTGCTCGGCTCGCGTTGACCGCCGCGCTGGGCCCCGCGCTGACTGTCCCGGTGCGGCGGCGGAGCCGTGGGGGTGTGCGAAGGTGGAGCGTGCCCCAATCCGTCGCAGAACACCTGGCCGCCGGAGCCGGCGTGCCGACATCGCGAACGCTGCTCTGGGCCGGCTTCGCACTGGTGCACGGCGTGCTCTGGTGGCTCTGTTTCGCGTCCCCCGGCTGGCCGCTGGGCGATGTGGAGGTCGTCTACCTCGGCTGGGCGACCGACGCGGCATCCGGTGCCGACGTCGTGGGCATTACCACCGGCTTCGTCTACCCGCTGCTGGCCCTCCTGCCCATCCTGGCGCCGCTCGCGTTCGGCCCCGACCTCTACGCCGCCGGCTGGCTCGGGCTCGTGACCCTGCTGAACGCCGGGACCTTCGCGCTGCTGCTCGGGCGGGGCCGCAACCGGCGTGCCCTGGCCGCGGCGGCCTGGTGGCTGGGTTTCCTGCTGCTGCTCGGGCCCGTCGCCCTCGCCCGGATCGATGCGGTCACCGTGCCGCTGGCGATCGCCGCACTGCTGTTCGTCGGCGCCCGGCCGGTCTGGGGAACCGTGCTGCTGACTCTGGTCACCTGGGTGAAGATCTGGCCGGTGGCCCTGGTGATCGCGCTATTCGTCGTCTCGAAGGACCGCTGGCGGGTGCTCGTCGCCGCGGCCGGCACGAGCCTGGGCATCGTGCTGGTGGCGCTCGGGCTCGGCAGCGGGCCGAACGTGCTCAGCTTCGTCGGCGAGCAGACGAACCGCGGCATCCAGATCGAGTCCCCGGTCGCCGGCCTCTGGATGTGGCCGGCCGCGCTGGGTCTGCCGGGCAGTCACCTCTACTACGACCGGCAGATCCTCACCTTCCAGATCATCGGCACCGGCACGAACGTCGCCATCGTGGCGATGACCCCCCTGCTCGCCCTCTGCGGGCTGGCCGTGGTGCTCCTGGCCTGCCAGCGGATGCGTGCAGGCGCCGAACCGGCCGGCCTGTTCCCGCCGCTGGCGCTGGCGCTGGTGCTGACCCTGATCGTCGTCAACAAGGTCGGCTCGCCGCAGTTCACGACCTGGCTGGCCGCGCCCATCATTTTCGGGCTGCTGGTGCGGGGGCGTGCCTGGCGGCTCCCGGCCGTGCTCGGGCTTGTCATCGCGGCCCTGACCCAACTCGTCTACCCGCACTTCTACGACCTCTTGCTCGTGGCAGACCCGGCTCTGGTGCTGGTGCTGACCGTGCGCAACGTGCTGGAGGTCGTGCTGCTCGGCTGGGCCGTGTGGCAGATCCTGTTCCCACCCACCCCCTATCAAAAGGAGTAACCCCATGCTGGTTGCATTTTCCGTCGCCCCGTCCGGCTCCCACGATGACGAAGGGTCGGTGCACGACGCGGTCGCCGCGGCCGTGCGCATCGTGCGCGCATCCGGGCTGCCCAACCACACCGATTCGATGTTCACCACCATCGAGGGCGACTGGGACGAGGTCTTCGCGGTGGTCAAGGCCGCCACTGAAGCCGTCGGAGCCTGGGGGCCGCGGGTGTCCCTGGTGCTCAAGGCCGACATCCGGGGCCGCCGCACCGGGGAGCTGACCGGGAAGGTCGAGCGCCTCGAGGCGGCGCTGGCCGAGGCCGCAGCATCGACGGCCGCCACACCGGCCGCGTAGCCAAGTGAATCCCATCTGGTTGCATCGCTCTCCGGGAGTCAGAGCCGACCATACCGCGGGGCGCTGTTTGACCCCGGCGGAACGCCGTACCGGGCGTCTAATTAATTCGACGGAGATTCTGGGTCAAACCCTCGCTTTTGAGCCCAAACGCACTGTTTAGAGCGATATCTCCGTCGAATTCGTTCGGGCCACCGGCCCCGTACTCTGGAGGCAGACCTGCTCACGGCCTCGCCATCGCGGGCAACTTCGGCTACGTCGCCCCGGTCTGGATCGGCCTGGGCCAAAGCTTCTTCGCCCTGTTGCTCACCGTGGGGACGTTCCTCCTGGACCGCACCCGGCGCGGGAACGGTGTGGAGCTCCCGGACGGCACCCAGGCGATCCGCGTGGCCGGCGTGGTCGGCGCGAGGCAGCCGGGCCGTTCGGCAGCCGGGCCGTTCGGCAGCCGGGCCGTTCGGCAGCGCCGAAGTCAGTCGCCCTGGAGCAGGATGCCGTCGTGGATGGCGCGCTTGCGCAGGGCGACCTTGGTTCCCACGTCGAAGCCCGCGAGGCGGTACTTCTCCCGGATGCGCTTGAGGTAACTCTTGGCGGTCTCCTCGGAGATGCCGAGCTGGTGCGCGACGGCCTTGACCGGCTCGCCCGCGCCGTAGAGGGCCATCACCCGGCGCTCCTGCGCGCTAAGGCGGGGAGAACCGCCGTTCGCGCCGTTGTTGAGGGCTTCGTCCAGTTCGGCCGAGATGAAGGAGTCGCCGTCATAGGCGGAGCGGATCGCCTCGACGATCATCGTTGCCTCTTCGCTCTTCACCAGGTAGCCGAGCGCACCGGCAGCCAGCGCCTCGCGCACGAGCCCGGCCTCGGAATAGGTGCTCATCAACACCGTCTTCACGCCGGCCGTCTTGAGCGTCGAGATCTTCAGTGAGACCGGGATGTTGTCTTTGAGGTCGAGGTCGAGGAGCACGACGTCGACGGGAAATTCGGGGTGGGTGAGCAGCTCGGGCCAGGTGGTGACGGCGGCGACCATGTTGATGTCGTCCGCGGCCCCCCGGATCCACTCGGTGAGGGCCCCCAACAGCATGCGGTGGTCGTCGACGAGGGCCAACCGGATGGGGTTGTCCTTGCTCGGCGCCTCAGTGCTCAACGTGGTCGTGTTCGTCACTTCTGTCTCCTTGTGCTTCTGGCCCCGAATGAGAAGCTCAACAGCGTAGTTCCACGGACCCTAAGCATCCGCGGGATTGTCGATACTGCATTCGATTTCCAGATGCAGACTTCCGTCCCGGCTGGAATCGACGTGAGGGCCGACTATTCGGATAGCTTGCCACGTCTCGGGGTCCACTCGACGTCGTGGCACACCCGTCGTGGTCAATTCGATCGGAAATCGTAACTTCTGGCGAGCGGAGACGCCGTGCGTGGGTCGGATCGGACCGAGAGAGAGCGAAACGGATGCCTCGTCGCGGGTTGTGTCGCTGATCAGCAGCCAGATCGTGCGCAGAAGGGCATCGCGCTGGTCGGGGTTGAGCATGCCGGCCAGCCCCGCCGGGTCGTGCAGGCCGACGGACGGTCCCAGGAACTCGGACTCGGTGATCGCGTGGTGCAGCCAGGTCTCCCGGCGGCCCCGGATCAGGTGCAGCCGCAGTTGCGTGGCGAGGTCTGCCGCCGTCGTCGACTTCTCGGAACTCAGCGGCAGCGCCGTGCGACCCTTCGCGACGTCGTCGAGCAGAGTCTCCGCGTCGAGGTCGATACGGGCGAGTTCCTCGGAGGCGAACATCCCCACCGCGAACTGCGGCTGGGAGATGGTGCTCTGCACCAGCACCAGGTCGAGCTCACGCTGGGCCATCCGGCGGAATCCCCGCACCGTGGCGACGCCGAGCAGCGGAGGCAGGATGGCGAGGCTGATCGCAAGGAGGTCGGGGGCGAAGGTGAGCGGATCGGCGCGCTCCTCGGTGAGCGCCCCGAGGAAGAGAAGCAGGCCGAGCGCCATCGCGGCCGAGACGAGGTCGTGCCCGCGGCGCACGGTGGCCAGGGAGATGAGCAGGGTGCCGACGGCGGCGGCGGCGGTCGGGTAGACGCCGGAGTCGGTTTCGCCCCACGACCCGATCAGGTCGAGCGCCACCACGGCGGCGCCGGCGGCGATGGCCGCGGCGAACAGCCAGTCCGGCATCCGAGCCGAAAGGCGCTGCACCGTGATCAATGCCAGGACCGTGGTCGCCATCAGGAGACCCCACGCGATGAGGCTGGGCGTCGGGTCGGGATATTCGGACCACTGCACGGCGAACTGCCCGAACAGGAACAGGGTGATGAAGCCGCCGCTGAACGTCAGGCCGATGCCGAGGTGGCGGCCACCCAGGCCGCTCTGGTTGGCGCGCGTGGTCTGCTCGGTGCGTTCGGGGCGTCGGAAACTGCGCCGGTAAGCCCGGCGTTCCTGGCGGTCCTGATTGCTCGGCTGGTCGGACCCGCCCGCCGCCGCAGCGCGGCGCGCGTCACGGCGGCGGGCGTCGACGATGCCGGGGACGGTCACTTGGGCACCTCGAGCACGACCGTGGTGCCGGAGCCGGGGGAGGAGAAGAGGCGGGCGTTGCCGCCCACGTCACGCAGGCGGGCCACGACCGATTCGGCGAAACCGAGGCGTTCGGCGCTAACGCCGCTGAGGTCGAAGCCGACCCCTGCGTCGGTGACCATGGCGCGCACGGTTGTGTCGTCATCAGTGATCGTCACGTCGGCGCGGGCGACGCCGGCGTGACGTCGCACGTTCTCGAGGCACTCGCCGAGGGCGAGGAGGAAGGAGTCGAGCACGTCGCTGGGCAGAAGAACCTGTCCGCTGCCGTGCCAGTCCACATCGAGTCCCATCCGCCCGAACCGCTGCTTGACCGATTCGAGGGTGCTTCCGAGCATTGACTCGGTGGCCGGCTCGAGCGTGTAGACCCCGGAGCGGCGCGGGGTGGGGAGGCCGCCGAGCCGTAGCTGCCGCAGCAACCGGGCGTCGTCGCCGGCCTGTTGGCGCAGTGCGGCCGGGCTGACGCCGACGCCGGAGTGCGCGAGGAGGGTGAGGGTGGCCAGCACGGTGTCGTGCAGCAGCCGGGCATCCTGCCGGCGTTGGGCTTCGAGCTCGCTGGCATGGCGCTCGGCGAGGTGGGCGCGGCCGATGAAGGCGATGCGCGCCATGACGCGCGGCACGCTCTGGGCCAGCCACCAGGCCACCAGGGCGATGGCAAGCCAGACGCTGAAGGTGAGCAGGAGAGGCACGGTGGCGTCGGACGAGGCGCGGGTGGCGGCGAGCACGCTGGCAACGGTCGCACCGAATGCCAGGGACAGCACCAGCAGGCGGGCGGCGCTGACAACGAGCACGAGGGCGACGCAGCTCAGGGCTCCGGCGGCGATGCCGCCGATGATGGCCTGCTCGACGAGGTTCAGGCCGGTGGCACGCTGGCCCGACCAGCCCACGAGCAGGATCACGGCGATGCCGGAGACCAGGATCAAGGCGACCCAGCGCATCCGGCCGGACCGGCCGAGCAGGTACTGGCCGGCCACCAGCAGCAGCAGCAGTGGCAGGCTCCGGGCCAGGGTGCTCACGGTCAAGCCGCCCGGGACAAGCATCGCGAGGAGCGCGGCGGCCGAGCCGGCCAATCCGCACAGGCGAGCCGCTCTGCGGAGCAGACGGTCACGTTCCTTGTAGATTCGTTGCATAGCGGCGCTCTCACCCCATTTGCCCTCTATACAGAACCCTACCGGCCCGGTGTCCGTTCCCCCGCGCGCTCCGTGGCATCCGTCGGCGTCCGCGCGACCGACGGCGTTACCGACGGGCGTGACCAGCGACTCAGGGCGTGCTCGACGCCGCTCCGCCGGCAGGTGCGGCGGGTGTGATCGGTGCTCGTGTGACCGCGGCCTCCGGGGTGTCGGCGCCGCCCTGGTCGAGGCGGAACGGCGGGTACTCGTCGCGGAACAGTGCGGTGTAGACGGCCACCCGGAAGATCCAGCGGTCGATGCCGAGGATCAGATCGAACAGGCTGCGCCGGTACCGGCCGGTGAAGAGGAGGATGACCGCGGCGATCAGCACCAGGACCCCGATCAGGGACGGGACGGTGTTCGAGACCGAGTCGCCCTCGTCGTTCCGCCAGATCGTCGCACTTCCGGTCAAGGCCGCCACGATCAGCAGGTGCGGAATCGCCAATAGCCACCATTTGACCAGAACGAGCCCGTGCGAGAGGCGCTCCGGGTAATCGACCTGCAGATCGGCGGGATAGTCGGCCGACGACGCCAGGCTGAAGGGGGGGTACCGGTCGGTGCCGAGCGCCGAGTAGGCGTAGAAGGACACCCGCCAGCTCCAGCGCAGCACCCCGACGTTGAACTGGAAGAGGGCCGTCGGGTATCGACCGGTGAACAGGATGGCGAACCCGGCGACGATGGTGGTGACGACAAACCCGAACCAGAGGAACAGCAGCACTACCACGTGCGGGAAGATCAGGATCCACTTCACCAACCACAACCAGCGGGACAGCCCCTCGTCGAGGGTTCCGGTCAACCGGGCGGGAAACGTCCGCCCACCGGGATGGGCAGGGACCGCGGTCGCCCCGGGTGGGCCTGCGCCGACGAAAGTTGCTGCTCCGAGCGGTGTGTCGGGCGTGGCGCCGGGCCTGGTTGCGGGCAGTGTGCCGCGGCCCAGGCCGATTGCCCCGAACACGGTCAGCACCAGGCCGATGAGAAGGATGAACAGGCCGACCAGAAGCAGCCCCACCGCCAGCGGGGCGAGGAACCCGAGGCGAATGCCGGCCTGCAGGGCGACTGAGACGCCGGAACTGGCATCCTCGTTCATGACGACGACCGCCCAGCTGCCGCTCGTCAGATCCCAGTCGATCTCCTGAGTGCCGGGACCCTCGGCGGAGGACACCCAGAAGTCCTGGGCGCCGGGGGCTTCGGGAGCGCGGCTGCCCGGAATGTCGCGGTACACCGCACGGAAGGGATTGATGTTCAGGTCACGCAGCTCGGTGCTATTCACTCCGGCCAGGTAGCGGTCGACGTCGGCCTGAGACGCGACGCCGATGAAGACGTCCGCTGTGGAGGTGGAGAGCGCGCGGAGTCGGAGAGTGCCGATGTCCGCCGGGACGTCCTGGAGCTCGATCGAGCCGATCCGGGGCGAGGTGAGCGCGAACGACTGTACCGAGAACGAGCGGGCGGGGCTGGTGATGTAGCCGTCCTCGCCCTGCGCGTTGACCACGGCGGTCGTCGCCCCGGCCAGGGCCAGCGAGAAGCCGAGCAGGGAGAGGATCGCGCCAAAGATCAACATGATAACGGAACCGGGTTTCATGGCGCGTGTCCTCTCATCGGGTACGTCTCGAGTCAGGGTACGTCTCATTCACGGGCACGACTCGGTTCACGAGGGTGTCGCGTTCCGTGGCCTGCCGGTCGACGTCGTCTTGATCCGGGACCGTGTCAAGCTCGATGCGAGGGAGCGGGACGGCTCAGAACGCGCAGAAGTTGCGCGCCGATGGCCTCGTTCTCGATCAAAAAACCGTCGTGGCCGAAGCCGGAGTGGAGCGTGACGGCATCCGTGTCGTCGATGTTGCCCTGCAGGTGGGCGGCGATGACCTGTTGGCCCTCGAGGGGGAAGAGGCGGTCACTGTCGATGCCGACGACGACGCTGAGCGCATCGATGCGGGAGAGGGCGGATGCGACACCGCCGCGGCCGCGGCCGATGTCGTGCGAGTTCATGGCCTCGACCAGCACGATGTAGCTGTTCGCGTCGAACCGCCGGGTGAACTTGTTGCCGTGGAAATCGAGGTAGGACTCGACGGCGAAGCGGCCGCCCGCGCCGAGCGGACTGATCTCGCTTTGCCAGCCGCGCTCGAAGCGCAGGTTGAGCTCCTCGGAGCTGCGGTAGTTCAGCAGCGCCATCCGCCGGGCCAGGGCGAGGCCGCGGGTCGGGCCGTCGCCGTCCGCGGCGTCGTAGTAGTCGCCGAAGCGGAAGAGCGGGTCGCTGCGGATGGCTTCGATCTGCACCGAATTCAGCGCGATCTGGTCGGCGGTCGTCACCGGCGGTGCCGCGAGGATTGCCAGGCGGGCGACCCGGGACGGATGCTCGATGGCCCACTCGAGCGCGTGCATCCCGCCCATCGAGCCGCCGACGACGGCGGCCCAACGGTCGATGCCGAGATGGTCTGAGAAGGCGACCTGCGCGGCGACCTGATCGCGAATGGTGAGGTAGGGAAAGCGGGTGCCCCATTCGGAGCCGTCCGGGGCGAGGGAGGCCGGACCGGTGCTGCCCTGGCAGCCACCGATCATGTTCGGGGCAACCACGAACCAGCGGTCGGTGTCGATGGCCAGGCCGGGGCCGACGATCCTGCTCCACCAGCCCGCGGTCGGGTGGCCGTGGCCGGCCGGGCCGACCAGGTGGCTGTCGCCGGTGAGGGCGTGCAGCACGAGCACGGCGTTGTCGCCGCTCGGGGACAGTTCGCCCCACGTCTCGTAGGCGATCCGCACGGCGCCGAGGCTGCTGCCCCCCTCAAAGTGCAGCGCACCGACGTCGAGGAAACGACGGTTCCCCACGGGGTCGCCGTCGCGCCACGCACCCGTCGCCGGAGGTTTGCCGAGCAGCGACCGCGCCTGGGCTTCGGTCACGAAGCTCGACGGGACGGTGTCTGCCGAATATTGCCAGTCCATAGGCTCCCTATTCTGCCGGGTGAACAGCCCTTCCGGCTTATTGTCACCGCACCGTCTGGTGAGCGCACCGCGCGCCCGGCCGCCGCCGCGGAGCACCCGGTTTTCACTCGGGACGCACCCGGTTTTCACTCGGGTTGCACTGGGTTTCCACTCGGTTTCCACTCTGTTCGCACTCGGCGGAGCCGAATCAGCTCGCCACCCGAACGAATTCGACGGAGATTTTGCCGATTTTGGCCTGAAACGGGCCGAAACCGGGTGTAGAGGGCAAAATCTCCGTCGAATTGGTTACCCACCCGCCTGGGGGGATACCCATCCGGATTGGCAGCGGCTGGGGGCGTGTCAGGCGTTGGCGCGGGATGCCTGCACAACCGCGCGGGCGGCCGCCAGGCCGGTCTCGAGGTCGGCCTTCAGATCGGCGATGTTCTCGATGCCGACGGAGAGGCGCACCAGGCCCGGCGTCACACCGGCCGTGAGCTGCTGCTCCGGGGTGAGCTGCGCGTGCGTGGTCGAGGCCGGGTGGATGACGAGCGACCGCACGTCGCCGATGTTGGCCAGGTGGCTGAACAGGGAAAGGTTGTCGACGAGGGCGCGACCGGCATCCACTCCGCCCTTCAACTCGAAGGACAGCACGGCGCCGACACCGCGGGGCGCGTAGGTGTTGGCGGCGGCGTACCAGGGGCTCGACGGCAGGCCGGCGTAGTTGACCGAGGCGATGTCGGGGTGGTTCTCGAGCCATTCCGCGATGTCCTGGGCGTTCTGCACGTGGCGTTCGATGCGCAGGCTGAGAGTCTCGATGCCCTGGATGAGCTGCCAGGCGCTCGCCGGGGCGATCGCGGATCCGAGGTCGCGCAGCAGCTGCACGCGCGCCTTGATGATGTAGGCGATGCCGTCGCCGACCGCGCCCGTGTAACTGACGCCGTGGTAGGACGGGTCCGGCTCGGTGAGGCCGGGGAACTTCTCCACGTTCTTGGACCATTCGAACGTGCCGCCGTCGACGATGACGCCGCCGATGACGGCACCGTGGCCGCCGAGGAACTTGGTCGCCGAGTGGACGACGATGTCCGCGCCGTGCTCGAACGGGCGGATCAGGTAGGGGGTGGCGATGGTGCTGTCGACGATGAGCGGCACCCCGCTGGCGTGCGCCACATCGGCCACGAGACGGATGTCGAGCACATTGATCTTGGGGTTGCCGATGGTCTCGGCGAAGAAGAGCTTGGTGTTGGGGCGCAGCGCCCGGCGCCACTCCTCGGGGTCGTCCTGGTTCTCGACGAAGGTCGTCTCGATGCCCAGCTTGGCCAGGGTGTACTTGAACAGGTTGTAGGTTCCGCCGTAGATTGAACTCGACGAGACGATGTGGTCGCCGGCCTGGGCGATGTTCAGCACCGCGAACGTGGAGGCGGCCTGGCCCGAGGCCAGGAGCAGGGCTGCGGTGCCCCCTTCGAGGGCGGCGACGCGCTCTTCGACGACGGCCTGGGTCGGGTTCATGATACGGGTGTAGATGTTGCCGAATTCGGCCAGTGCGAACAGGTTCTGCGCGTGCTGGGCGCTGTCGAACACGTAGGACGTGGTCTGGTAGATCGGGGTTGCCCTGGCATTGGTGGTCGGGTCGGGCTGGGCACCGGAGTGCACCTGCTTGGTTTCAAACTTCCAGTCTGCAGCGTTGTCGCTCATGAGGTGATCTCCCGGGTGATCCTCGACGAGCGTGGACCTTCCAGCGCTCTGCCAGCGATTCTAGGCAGGGGGTTGTCGAGCTGGCAACGGACACCGCAACACAGCGTCACGAAGCGGTCAGCGCGGCGTGTCGCGCGGTGTGCCGACGGCAGGGTCTGCGGGCGGTGCGTCTGCGGGAGGCTCTGCGGGAGGCTCGGCGGCGAGCGTGCCGGCAGGCGCGTCGAGGTGCGGAAGCACGATAGTGCCGGTATCGGTGCGCGCCTTCTTGCGGAACAGCCAGCGGGCGCGCGGCTCGATCAGCGGGTGGAACACCCTGCGCACGATCCGCTGCGAGAGGGCGATGGAGATCAGCACGCTGAACCCGATCATCGCGGGCAGCACCCAGCCCGGCTGGGGTCCGCCGAGCACCCCGCTCTCGCGCAGGAGGAACAGCACGAAACTGTGCAGCAGGTAGATGTACATCGTGGCCGCGCCGTAGGGCGTGAACCAGAGCCGTCGCCGGGGCATGAGCACCAGGAATGCCACGATGAGGGCGAACGCGAGCAGCAGCAGACCCAGACGGATGACGCCGGCCCAGAGCTGGTCGTAGCCGAACGCCGGGTAGGCCTCGTCGTAGAGCAGGAACTGGCGCACCTGCGCCTCACGAAGGGCGTCGATGTTCGCCACGATCACGCCCAGCAGTGCCGTGAACAGGGTGAACGCGCCGATCCGCCAGCGCCATACCGCGGTGGCGTGCAGCCCCAGCCAGCGGTCGGTGAGCTTCCACTGGCGTAGCTGCCAGCCGAAGACGAAGAACGGCAGCAGCCCGAGCGTGCGCGACAGCGCGAAGGTGCTGTCGATCGACGCGAAGTACCCGGCGCCGACGGAGATGATCACACTGATCAGCAGCGGATGGCGCAGCAGCACGAGGAAGGGTAGGGCGAGGCGCCAGGCCAGGAGGGCGATCAGGAACCACAGGGTCCAGGAGGGGGACGAGTAGTCCAGGCGGAATTCGCCGCCGAGTAGCCAGTGCACGACTGTCCAGATCGTCTCGAAGATCACGTAGGGGAGCACGATGTCGGTGACCAGACGATGCAGCTGGCGAGTACCGAGCGGGCCCGACCGGGCGAAGTACCCGCTGACGGCGACGAACAGCGGAACGTGGAAGGCGTAGACGAACAGATAGAACTCGTAGGCGACATCCGACTCGGCGATGAGTTTCAGGATGGCGTGCCCGAGCACAACCAGGGCGATCGCGATCCAGCGCGCATTGTCCCAGAGCGGCACGCGTCGTTTCTGCACGTGCGGTATTCCGGCGGCGCGTGGGCTCATCATGCTGCTTCTCCGACCAGAATGGGACCATGGGTACAAAAAGAGTCGTTGTGACCGGTGCGAGTTCGGGGATCGGTGCCGCCACCGTGCGCCTGTTCCGCCAGCGGGGCTGGGATGTGGTGGGGGTGGCTCGCCGCGCCGACCGCCTCGCGACGCTGCAGGCGGAGACCGGGGCGCAGGTCTTCACGGCCGACCTCACCCGGCAGGCGGACGTGGACGCGCTGCGCGACTATCTCGCGGCGTCCGGGCCGGTGCACGCGCTGGTCAACAACGCGGGCGGCGCAGTGGGGCTGGACACCGTCGAGGAATCGAAGATCGAGGACTGGGCCTGGATGTTCGAGATCAACGTGCTCGCGGTCAAGCGGGTCACGAGCGCCGTGCTGCCCTTGCTGCGGGCCGGGATCCGGGCGGAGGGCGGCGCCGCCGACATCGTCACGGTCACGTCCATTGCGGGTCATGTCGCCTACCTCGGAGGTGGAGGGTATAACGCGGCGAAGTTCGCCGCGCACGCCCTGATGGAAGTCTTGCGCCTGGAATTGAATGGCGAGCCGATCCGGGTGATCGAGGTTGCCCCCGGGATGGTGCAGACCGAGGAATTCGGGCTGGTGCGCTTCAACGGTGATGCGGAGAAGGCTGCCGCGGCCTACGCCGGGGTGCCGAATCCGCTCACCGCCGAAGATATTGCCGAGACGATCGTGTCGAGCGTCGAACGCCCGGCCCACGTCAATCTGGACCTGATCGTGATCAAGCCGGTTGCGCAGGCGGCCCCCACGCGAGTCGCGCGGGGGCCGCTGGCACCCAAAGACTGACGCACTCAAGCGTTCTGCCTAGGGGTGGACCAGGGTCTTCACAGCGGTGTCGTTGTGGTTGATCAGGGTGTCGAAGCCCTCGCTGGTGAGGTCGAACTCGTGGTCCATGGTGACCGGGAGGGATTCATGCGAAAGCGGATGCGGGTGGCCGGGCGCCGAGATGAAGATCGGGCCGTCGAGATACTCATGAAGGTCGGTGCCGCAGATGCCGCACCAGGCGACTGCGATCTTCACTGTGCCGCTGCGGGTCTCCGGATCTTCGATGTTTTCAATGCGGACGTTTTTCTGGCCGCGGAAACGTGCAGCTTTCATTGAGAATCTTCTCCAGTCATGCGTCAAAGGCTCGGCGTAGGCGGATGGTCTGGCCCTCCGGCCCGCGGAACGACACTACTCCCCCCGGCTGGGGTGCAGCCGAGGGGAGTAGTGGTCATGCGGGTCGTACGGTTTCGATCAGTGCTCGGAGGCCTTCTCGGCGCCGAAGCCGGTCATGGACCGCACGGACATTTCCGCGGCCAGCAGCGGGTCTTCCTTGCGAGTGCTGGTGACCGAGCCGAGCCAGCCCAGGAAGAACCCGATTGGGATGGAGATGATGCCGGGGTTGCTCAGAGGGAACCAGGCGAAGTCGACGTCTGCACCGAACATCGACGTCTCCGTGCCGGAGAAGACCGGCGAGAAGATGATCAGACCGACGGTGACCGCAAGGCCGCCGTACATGCTCCACACGGCGCCGCGGGTGGTGAAGCCGCGCCAGAAGAGCGAGTACAGGATGGTCGGCAGGTTGGCGCTCGCCGCGACGGCGAAGGCCAGGGCCACCAGGAAGGCGATGTTCTGCCCCTGCACGCCGATGCCGCCGGCGATCGAGAGGATGCCGATGATGACGACGGTACGACGTGCGACCTTGACCTCGGCGTCGGGGTCACCCTTGCCCTTCTTGATCACGCTCATGTAGATGTCGTGAGCGAAGGAGGTCGCGGCGGTGATCGTGATCCCGGCTACCACGGCCAGGATCGTGGCGAACGCAATGGCCGAGATGAAGCCGAGCAGCAGCGGTCCGCCGAGCGCGAGGGAGAGCAGCGGCGCGGCCGAGTTCACTCCGCCGGGAGCGGCGAGGATGACATCTGCTCCGACGAGCGCGGCGGCACCGAAGCCGAGCACCAGCGTGAACAGATAGAACGCACCGATCAGCCAGATCGCCCAGACGACCGAGCGACGGGCTTCCTTGGCGCTGGGCACCGTGTAGAAGCGCATCAACACGTGCGGCAGGCCCGCGGTGCCGAGCACCAGGGCGATGGCGAGCGAGACGAAGTCGAGCGGGTTCTCGCCGTATTTCAGGCCGGGCACCAGGATGGCGTCGGCCGGCACACTCGTCGAGGCGGCGATGGCCGAGTCGAGAAGCGCCGAGAAGTTGAAGCCGTTGATGGCCAGCACCCAGACGGTCATCGCGAATGCGCCGATGATGAGCAGGAACGCCTTGATGATCTGCACCCAGGTGGTGCCCTTCATACCACCGATGAGCACGTACATGATCATCAGGCCGCCGACCACGGTGACCACGACGGACTGTCCGACCTTGTCGTTGATGCCGAGGAGCAGCGACACGAGGCCGCCGGCTCCGGCCATCTGGGCGAGGAGGTAGAAGAAGCAGACGGCAAGGGTGGTCGTCGCCGCGGCCACGCGCACGGGACCCTGACGCAGGCGGAAGGAGAGCACATCCGCCATGGTGTACTTGCCGGTGTTGCGCATGAGCTCGGCCACCAGCAGCAGGGCGACGAGCCAGGCCACGAGGAAGCCGATCGAGTACAGGAAGCCGTCGTAACCGCTGACCGCGATCGCCCCGACGATGCCGAGGAACGACGCCGCGGAGAGGTAGTCGCCGGCGATGGCGAACCCGTTCTGCGGGCCGGTGAAGGACCGGCCGCCGGTGTAGTAGTCGGCCGCGGTCTTGTTGTTGCGCCCGGCGCGAATGACGACGATCAGGGTGACCGCCACGAAAGCGAGGAAGATCGAGATGTTCAGCACGGGGTTGTTTTCCGCGGGTTCGACGGCTTGGGCCAGGCGGCCCGGCAGGGACTGCAGAATGCTGGTTGCGATCATTTCTTGTCCATCTCCTCAAGCTCGGCACGCAGCTCGGCCCCGAGGGGGTCGAGACGGCGGTTCGAGTACGACACGTACCACATGGTGATGGCGAAGGTGGTGACGAACTGGCCGAGGCCGAGCACCAGTCCGAGGTTGAACTTGCCGAAGACCGGGATTGCCATCACGTCGGGCAGGTAGGCCGCGACGAGCACGAAGGCGAAGTACCAGATGAAGAAGAAGGCGGCCAGCGGCAGCACGAACCCGCGGCGCTGCTTCTTCAGCTGGATGAACTTCGGCGTCTTCTCATACGCGATGTAGTCGATGGTGGACGGTTTTACTCCGTCCGGGAGTTTGTCTTTCAGTGATTCCGCCATGCGGGCTCCTTTGCTCCGGTGAAGGGATGTGACTGTGTGGGATGGTGCTGGGGTGATCTGTGGGGGTCGACTGGTGCTTCAGGCGTTCGGGCCGACTCCATGCACGGCCTGCTTGAGGGCGTCGAGAACCGTGGGATCCTCGATCGTCGGCGGTACGGTGTAGGCCTCGCCATCGACGATCTGCCGGATGGTCTTGCGGAGGATCTTCCCCGACCGGGTCTTCGGCAGCCTGTCCAGGATGGTCACGTCTCGGAACGCGGCCACCGGCCCGACATGCTCCCGCACCAGCGCGATGAGCTCTGCGCCGAGAGTGTCGTGGTCGATCGTGGCCCCGGACTTGAGCGTGACGAAGCCGGCCGCGCGCTGCCCCTTGAGAGGGTCGCGCACGCCGAGCACCGCGCACTCGGCGACCGCGGGGTGCAGGGTGAGCACCTCCTCGAGCGAGCCGGTGGACAGTCGGTGCCCGGCAACGTTGATCACGTCGTCGGTGCGGCCCATCACATAGAGGTAGCCGTCCTCGTCGAAGTGGCCGGAATCTCCGGTGGCGTAGAAGCCGGGGAAAGCCGACAGGTAGGAGCTTTCGAAGCGGTCTTCGCTGCCCCAGATCCCGAGCAGGGCGCCGGGCGGCAGCGGGAGGCGGATGGCGATGTTGCCGTCCTTGCCGGCCTTCGTGACCGGCTTGCCCTGGGAATCGAGGATGGCGATGTCGTAGCCGGGCACCGGGAACGTGGCCGAGCCCGGTTTCGTCGGGATGTCGGCGATGCCCCGCGGGTTCGCGCAGATCGCCCAGCCGGTCTCGGTCTGCCACCAGTGATCGACCACCGGGCAGTGCAGCCCGTCATTGGCCCAGTGGTATGTCTCCGGGTCGAGGCGTTCGCCGGCCAGGAACAGCCCGTGCAGGCTCTGGATGTCGTGCCCCGCCAGTTCGACCAGGTCAGGGTCGACGCGGCGGATGGCACGGATGGCCGTGGGCGCCGTGAACAGGACTGACACCTGGTAGTCCTCCACCACGCGCCAGAACGCCCCGGCATCCGGGGTGCCGACCGGTTTGCCCTCATAGATGACCGTGGTGGCGCCGACCAGCAGCGGGGCATAGACGATGTAGGAGTGGCCGACCACCCAGCCGACGTCAGAGGCCGCCCAGAAGACGTCGCCGGGCTTGACGTTGTAGATGTTGGCCATCGACCAGGCCAGCGCCACGGCGTGGCCGCCGTTGTCGCGGACGATCCCCTTCGGATTGCCGGTCGTTCCGGAGGTGTACAGGATGTAGAGCGGGTCGTCGGAGCGAAGGCTGATCGGCGCGGCCGGGGAGGCCTCGTTCTCCTCGTGGGCCCAGTCCAGCCAGGCCACGTCGCTGGTGCCGGCGTAGTCGGCGGCGCAGCCGGGGACCATCTCCCGGTCGCGCACGATGACGGTGTGCACCGAGCCCTTGCTGCGAGCGAGGGCGCGTTCGACCAGAGGCAGGTATTCGACCGCCCGGCCCGGTTCGAGGCCGCCGGAGGCGGTCACGATCACGGTCGGTCGCGCATCGTCGATCCGCACGGCGAGCTCGCTGGCTGCGAAGCCGCCGAAGACGACGGAGTGGATGGCGCCGATGCGGGCACACGCCAGCATGGCGACGATGGCTTCCGGGATCATCGGCAGGTAGACGATCACCCGGTCGCCCTGGCCGACGCCGCTGGCGCGGAGCACCCCGGCGAAGCGCTCGACGCGTCCCAGAAGTTCACGGTAGCTCAGGCGCACCCGGGTGCCGGACATCGCCGAGTCGTAGATGACGGCCGTCTGTTCGCCGCGGCCGGCAAGCACGTGGCGGTCGAGCGCGTTGTAGCTGGTGTTGAGTTCGCCGTCCGGGAACCAGCGCCAGGCGCCGGGGAAGCGTTCCTCCAGCGCCACCGTCGGCGGAACGGTCCAGTCGATTGCCCGGGCTGCCTGCAGCCAGAACGCCGAACGCGTGCCGTCATCGATGCTTCTCTGCCACAGGTCGTGATACCCCGCCGAAGCTTTCCCAGACATTCGAACCTCTCCGTTGAAGTTCCTATGTATACATAGAATTCGTGAAGTCTGGCACATAACCCGCAATAAGGGAATAACATGTGATTTGTGTATACAGAAACCCCAACGACGGGGACCACGGCTCCGGTTCGCGCAAGTGAACGCGCCTACCGGCAGCTGCGCGGCGAGATTCTCGACGGCCTCCTGGCGCCCGGCACGGGGCTGCTCGAGGTGGAGCAAGCCGCCCGGATCGGGGTGTCGCGCACCCCTCTGCGCGCGGCGATCGCCCGGCTGATCGCCGACGGTCTGGTGGCCGGCCGCACCGGCCGTGGGTTCATGGTCACCGAGATGAGCGTGGACAGAATCGGGGAGCTCTACGAGGTGCGACGGGCGTTGGAGGAACACGCCGCCCGGATCGCCGCCGAGCGCCGCGACCCGGCGGTCTTCGAGGCTCTCCGCACGCAGTTCCTTGCGGCCCCGGAGCTGCTCCGGCACGGCAAGGCGGGACTACGCCGCTACTACGAGCTGATCGACGAGTTCGACCTGGCCCTCGACGTGGCCGTGGCGAACCCCTTCCTCGTGGGTGCGCTCGCCGGGGTGCGCACGCACCTCGCCCGCATCCGTCGCCTGGCCCGGGACAACCCGGACCGGCTCCGAAGCGCCGCCGCCGAGCACCTGCTCATCGTGGACGCCGTTCTGGCGGGCGATTCGTCGCTGGCCGCCCACGCCACGCACGTGCACCTCCACCAGAGCCTCACCAGCGTTCTCGCGACCCTCCGGGGATCGTCGGCCGTTCCGGCCGACCCATCGCCTCCACCGCGATGACCGCACTATTCGAACCAATCGAACCAATCGAAGGGATCCACCGTGCAGCTCCACCACGTTCGTGTTCACCGCAGCGACGAGAACCTTGCCCGCACCGACCAGCTGGCCTGGAAGATCGCCGAGGTCGCTTCCGACCCGGTCGGGGTGAGCGACGAGGTGACCGAGATGATCGTCAACCGGGTGATCGACAACGCCGCCGTCGCCGCGGCGTCGCTGACCCGGCGCCCGGTGGTGTCGGCCCGCTCGCAGGCGCTGGCGCACCCGCGTTCGTTCAACGGCGTCGGGGCGACCGTGTTCGGTGAGCAGCGCTCCCGCCGGGTGTCACCTGAGTGGGCGGCCTGGGCCAACGGGGTCGCCGTGCGTGAGCTCGACTACCACGACACGTTCCTCGCCGCCGAGTACTCACACCCCGGCGACAACATCCCGCCGGTCGTCGCGGTCGCCCAGCACCTCGCCACCGCCCGCGGATTGACCGGTCGCGACCTCGTGCGCGGCATCGCCACGGGCTACGAGATCCAGATCGACCTGGTCAAGGGCATCAGCCTGCACGCGCACAAGATCGACCACGTGGCCCACCTCGGCCCGTCGGCGGCCGCCGGCATCGGCACCCTGCTCGGGCTCGACCCCGAGACCATCTTCCAGGCCGTGGGGCAGGCGCTGCACACCACGACGGCCACCCGGCAGTCCAGGAAGGGCGAGATCTCCAGCTGGAAGGCACACGCCCCGGCCTTCGCCGGCAAGATGGCGGTGGAGGCGGTCGACCGCGCGATGCGCGGCGAAACCAGCCCCACCCCGATCTACGAGGGTGAAGACGGCGTGATCGCCTGGCTGCTCGACGGGCCGGATGCCGCCTACGAGGTGTCGCTGCCGTCGAATGGTGAAGCCAAGCGCGCCATCCTGGACAGCTACACGAAGGAACACTCGGCGGAGTATCAGGCGCAGGCGTGGATCGACCTGGCCCGGAAGCTGCACCGGGAGCACCCGGCCCTGTCCGATCCGGCCAACGTCGTATCCGTCGTCATCCACACCAGCCACCACACCCACTACGTGATCGGCTCGGGCGCGAACGACCCGCAGAAGTACGACCCCACGGCCAGCCGGGAGACCCTCGACCACTCCATCCCGTACATCTTCACGGTCGCCCTGCAAGACGGCAGCTGGCACCACGTGGATTCCTACCGGCCCGAACGCGCCGGCCGGGCCGACACGATCGCCCTCTGGAACAAGGTGACCACCACGGAAGACAGCGAGTGGACCCGCCGGTACCACTCGCTCGACCCGGCCGAGAAGGCCTTCGGCGGTCGAGTCGAGATCGAGCTCACCGACGGCAGCCGGGTCGTTGACGAGATCGCCGTCGCCGACGCCCATCCGCTCGGCGCGAAGCCGTTCGGGCGGGCCGAATACGTGCACAAGTTCCGCACCCTCGCGGCCGACGTGGTCGAGGAGGGCGAGATCGTGCGCTTCCTCGCCGCGGCCGAACGCCTGCCGCGGCTTGGCGCCGGGGAGCTCGGCCAGCTCACCATCGTGGCCCGTAACGGGTTGCTCGCCTCACTTCCCACCCCGAACGGAATCTTCTGATGTTGTACTCGAAAGTCAGCCCGGCCGCCAAGCGGGCCGCGTTCCGCAAGGACCTGGCGAGCGGCCGGCTGCTGCGCTTCCCCGGTGCGTTCAACCCGCTCTCGGCCCGACTGATCGCGGCCAAGGGCTTCGAAGGGGTGTACATCTCCGGCGCGGTGCTCTCGGCCGACCTGGGTCTGCCCGACATCGGCCTGACCACTCTCACCGAGGTGGCCGGCCGGAGCCAGCAGATCGCCCGGATGAGCGACCTGCCCACGATCGTGGACGCCGACACCGGCTTCGGCGAGCCGATGAACGTGGCACGCACGATCCAGACGCTCGAGGATGCCGGCCTGGCCGGCATGCACATCGAGGACCAGGTCAATCCGAAACGCTGCGGTCACCTCGACGGCAAGCAGGTCGTCGACGACGACACGGCGGCCAAGCGCATCCGGGCGGCCGTCGACGCCCGGCGCGACCCGAACTTCCTGATCATGGCGCGCACGGACATCCGTGCCGTCGA
Source organism: Cryobacterium sandaracinum (assembly GCF_004403415.1). Lineage (NCBI taxonomy): Bacteria > Bacillati > Actinomycetota > Actinomycetes > Micrococcales > Microbacteriaceae > Cryobacterium > Cryobacterium sandaracinum. The sequence goes on along the minus strand of NZ_SOGO01000024.1, from coordinate 69,718 downwards.
CGGCCTGGCTGCCGCGGTCGACCGGGCGAAGAAGCTCGTCGACGCCGGGGCCGACGCGATCTTTCCGGAGGCGATGGCATCCCTGGCCGAGTTCGCGGCCATCCGCGCCGCCGTGGACGTGCCGGTGCTGGCGAACATGACCGAGTTCGGCAAGGGCGAGCTCTACACGACCCAGCAGCTGGCGGATGTCGGCATGAACATCGTCATCTTCCCGGTGTCCCTGCTGCGCCTCGCGATGGGGGCGGCCGAACGCGGCCTCGACACCATCGAGGCGCAGGGCTCACTGACCGGCTTGCTGCCGGAGATGCAGCACCGGGCGAGGCTCTACGAGCTGCTCGACTACGAGTCGTACAGCCACTTCGATTCCGGCGTCTTCAACTTCACCCTCAACCCGGATGTTGCCTCGTAGCAGCCCGGCCCCGCACGCAGATCCAGTCTCAACGCAAGGGAGCGACATGAGTCAGAACGAACCGACCATTTACAAGGGCCTCGCCGGCGTCGTGGTCGACCATACGCAGGTGTCCAAGGTCAACCCCGAATCGAACTCGCTGCTGTACCGGGGCTACCCGGTGCAGGAACTCGCGGCACAGAAGAGCTTCGAGGAGGTGGCCTACCTGCTCTGGCACGGCGAGTTGCCGACCGACGTCGAGCTGGGCGAATTCGAGGAGCAGGAACGCTCCCTCCGGCACCTGACTCCTGCGGTGAAGCGCGTCATCGACGAGCTGCCGATGACGGCGCACCCGATGGACGTCGTGCGCACGGCGGTCAGCCTGATCGGCGCGAACGACCCCGATGCGGCCGACGCGTCGCCGGCGGCCAACCGTGCCAAGGGCCTGCGGCTCTGGGCCCAGATGCCGGCGATCGTGGCCTACGACCAGCGCCGCCGCCACGGCCTCGAGCTGATCGAACCGCGCAGCGACCTCGGCTACTCGGCCAACTTCCTGTTCATGACGTTCGGCGAGGTGCCCGAACTCGTGGTCGTGAACGCGTTCGATGTGTCCATGATCATGTATGCGGAGCACTCCTTCAACGCGTCGACGTTCACCGCCCGCGTGATCACCTCGACCCTGTCCGACCTGCACTCCGCGGTCACCGGAGCGATCGGGGCTCTCAAGGGCGCGCTGCACGGCGGGGCGAACGAGGCCGTGATGCACATTTTCGACGAAATCGGGCTCGGCCTGGGCGCCGGGAAGCGCGCCGAGGCGTGGCTGAATGAGACCCTCGCCGCAAAGCGGAAGGTGATGGGCTTCGGCCACCGGGTGTACAAGCACGGGGACTCGCGGGTGCCGACCATGCGCACCGCGCTGGTCACCCTGGTCGAGCATTATGACCGGCCGGACCTGCTGGAGCTCTACGAATCCCTCGAGGCGGGGATGACGACGCGCACCGGCATCCTGCCAAACCTGGACTACCCGTCGGGACCGGCGTACAACCTGATGGGATTCGACACCCTCACTTTCACGCCGATCTTCGTCGCGGCGCGACTGACCGGGTGGACCGCGCACATCATCGAGCAGACCGCATCGAATGCCCTGATCCGGCCGCTCTCGCTCTATAACGGCCATGAGGAGCGGCACCTGGCCTGAGCTCATCGTGACCGCGCCGTGACCTACCATTGGGAAATGGGATTCGACGCGGACGACGCTGCACGTGATGTGACCGGAATTGAGCGAGAAGTGCTGGGCTGGGACGTGTTCGCGGACGCGTCCCGCCAGCTGTCGAAGGCGGTGCTGTCGAGCGGCTTCCAGCCGGATGTCGTGATCGCCATCGCCCGCGGCGGGCTGCTGCTCGCCGGCGCCATGTCGTATGCGCTGGGCACCAAGAACTGCGGCAGCATCAACGTGCAGTTCTACACCGGCGTCGACGAGCGCCTCCCCGTGCCGGTCCTGTCGGGACCGATGCTCGACGCGCCGTCGCTGACCGGCCTGCGGGTGCTGCTCGTCGACGACGTCTCCGACTCGGGGCACACCCTCGCGATGGTCGTCGCGCTGCTGCGGGAAACCGCCTGCGAGGTGCGCACCGCCACCCTGTACACGAAGCCTCGCACCGTGCTGGTGCCCGATTTCACCTGGTGTGAAACGGACCGCTGGATCGTGTTCCCCTGGTCCTCGCTGCCTCCCGTAGCGGAGAGCCTCACCGGTGCGAGCCTGCCGGGCGGCGCACAGCTCGATGACGACCTGCCTGTCGCGAGCCTGCTCGCCGCCAGCCTGCCCCTCGTGGCCCGGGGCGCCCTGCTGTGAGCGTGCACCTGGTCGGCGGCGGTTGGAACCCCCGGACAGACGCGGCCGTCTTCGGACCCTTCCTGGCCGAGGCCACGGCGCGCGGAGTCGTGGCAGGCCGCGCGGAGCCTGGCATCGCGATCCTCGTCGTGCGTGCCGAAGACGCCGCCGACCACGCCGCGAACCTGGTCGCCGCCGTTTCCGCGGCCGGCGAGTTCGAGCCGAAGGTCACCGTCGTCGCCCCGGGCGACGTCTTCGCCCTGACCGCTGTGTCCGAGGCCGACGGAATCCTGGTCGGCGGCGGAGTCACCCCCGCCTACCTGGTCGCCGTGGCCCCGATATTCGGTGAGATCCGTCGTCAGGTGGCCGCCGGCATCCCCTATCTCGGATTCTCTGCCGGCGCGATGATCGCGGCCGAGCGTGCCCTGATCGGCGGCTGGCGCATGGGCGGCGTCGAGGTCAGCGGTGAACACGCCGCCGAGGGGCTCGACGAGATCACCGTCGAACCCGGCATCGGGTTGCTCGACGTCACCGTGGAGGTACACGCCGCCCAGTGGGGCACGCTGTCCCGGTTGGTCGCGGCCACCGAGGCCGGCCTGATCGACGGCGGCCTGGCCGTCGACGAGAACACCGCGCTGGTCGTCGGCGAGGGCGCGCTCAGCGTCGTCGGAGCCGGCAGTGTCTGGCGGGTCAGCGAGGCCGACGGCGGGGTGCTCGTGAGCACCTTCGGGGCCTGAGCCGAGCATCATGCCCGTCACCCTCGCGGCGCTGACCGAGAGCCGGGCCATCGATCTTGGCTGGGCCCAGGCGCTGGCGCCGGTGGGGCCGGAGATCGACCGGATGGCGGAGCTCCTGCGCGCCGAGACTCTGGCCGGCCGTATCTGGCTACCGGCCCCGGAGAACGTCTTCCGCGCCTTCGCCGAGCCGTTCGATGCCGTGCGGGTGCTCATCGTCGGCCAGGACCCGTACCCGACCCGGGGACATCCGATCGGGCTCGCCTTCGCGACCGAGGCACACGTGCGGCCGCTGCCGCGCAGCCTGGCGAACATCTGCCGGGAGCTGCACGACGACGTGGGCGTCACCGCCGCCACTGGAGACCTCTCGCCGTGGTCGCGGCGGGGGGTGCTGCTGCTCAACCGCGTACTCACCGTGCAGGCCGGCCTGGCCGGGTCGCACCGGCGCCGCGGCTGGGAATGCGTGACCGAGCAGGCCATCCGCGCCCTCGTCGCCCGGGACCGGCCGCTCGTGGCGATCCTGTGGGGGAAGGATGCCGGCACGCTGCGGCCGCTCCTCGGGGACACGCCGGTGATCGAGTCCGCGCACCCGAGCCCGCTGTCGGCCAGGCGCGGATTCTTCGGTTCAAAGCCGTTCAGCCGGGCCAACGAGTACCTCGGCCGCACCGGGGCGGCCCCGGTGGACTGGTCCCTCGGGTAATCTGGAGCTCTCTGGAGGAGTTAGCTGTGCTTGAAGAGGAATACCAGCCGCGTCGGCAATTGCCCCGGCACCTTCGACCGACGCCCGCGGAAGAGGCGCCGTTCGGATTCACCATGCGTGAGGCCCAAATCACTGATCTACCGTATATCCGGGAGGTCTACAACTACTACGTCGCCAACAGCACGGTCACCTTCGACGTCGACCCGATGACCCTCGCCGAGTGGCGCAGCAAGTTCTACTATCTGGGCAAGCTCGGGATGCCGTTCATCGTGGCCGTCTCCCCGGCCGGCCAGCTGCTCGGCTACGCCCTGGTCAGCCCGTGGAAGCAGAAACGCGCCTACCGCTTCACGGTCGAGAACTCGATCTACCTCGGAGCGGCCTCCACCGGCAAGGGACTGGGCCGGATGCTGCTCGGCGAACTCATCGAGCGCTCCCAGGCGGCCGGGCTCAAGGAGATCATCTCGGTCGTCGCCGACCAGGGCGCCGACGCGTCGATCAAGCTGCACCTCGACTTCGGATTCGCGGAGATCGGCCGGATGGGCAAGGTCGGCTTCAAGTTCGACCGCTGGCTCGGCACCGTGCTCCTGCAGAAGAGCCTCAAATAGGCGCAGCGGCGAGCCTGCGGCCGGCGGACGCCTAAAATCGAGGGATGACCGATGCCCTGCCCACCCTGCCCGAGCGCCACACCGTGTTGCGCTCGTTCGCAGGACACCTCGAGGCCGGCCCCGACGCCGTGTTCAACCGGCTCGTGACGGCGATGGCCTCGGGGGCGGCCGGCGGGGGCAACGTGCACATCGACCGGGACCGACGCCGACTCGTGCTGCGGCGCGGCTGGTGGTACCGCGGCGAGTACCAGGTGCTGCCCGAGGAGGAGGCCGGGTCGCTCGTGCAGTACGAGATCATCAACGTCGCGCAGCTGCTGCCGTGGGCCGGGTCGTGGGCGGCGGCATCCGTTCTCCGCGCCGCGCCGCGGGCGTTCCAGGCGTTGCTGACCGGGCTGTCCCACTCTTGAGCGTCGCGCCGCTGAGCGTCTCGCCGCTCCGTCGCGCCGATGCCCGGAATCCCGGCTGGCTAGGCTCGGGGGATGGCCGCTCCGCATGAACTGACCGCTCTCGAACAATGGCAGGCGCTGCAGCGCGGTGAGATCAGCCCCACCGAGCTGACCGAGCACTACCTGGGCCGGATCGAGGCTCAGGACTCCGGCCTCGGCGCGTTCGTGAGCGTGACAGCGGATGCCGCGCGGAAGCGGGCGCGCTTCGTCGAGCAGCTGATGCCGCGCAGCATGCCGCTCTGGGGTCTGCCCTTCGCCGACAAGGACCTGCAGAGCCGCGCCGGCGTGCCGGCCCGGTTCGGATCGCGGCTGATGCAGGATTACGTGCCGGCCGAGTCCGACGATCTCGTGCTCGCCCTGGACGCGGCCGGCGGCGTGAGCCTCGGCAAGACCAGCACGCCCGAGTTCGGGCTGCCGTCGTACACCGAGACGCTGGCCGGGCCGCCCGCGCGCAACCCGTGGGACCGCTCCCGGGGCGCGGGCGGCTCCAGCGGCGGGGCGGCGGTGGCCGTCGCCGCCCGGCTGCTTCCCTTCGCTCCGGGCTCCGACGGCGGCGGCTCGGTGCGGATCCCCGCGGCAGCCTGCGGTCTCGTCGGCCTGAAACCGTCGCGTGGCCGGGTGCCCTCGTCGTCCGGGATCAACGCGCTCGGCGGTCTCAGCGTGGCCGGACCGCTGGCACGGACGGTGGCGGATGCCGCCCTGCTGCTGGACGCCATGATCGCGCCGCGAGGCGGGCATCCGCAGCACCTGTACTCGCTCCGGCCCCCCGGCGACGATGCACCTCTGTTGGCCGCCGCCGTGCGCGGCGAGGGCCGGTTCCAGCTCGGCGTGATGACAACCTCCGCCTGGGATGACGCCTACCCGATCGAGATCGCTCCCGAGGCGCTGGCCGCCCTGATGGTGGCCGTCGACGGGTTCGCGAGTATGGGCCATGGCCTGGAGGAGACGGCGCTCGAGCCCGACGACAGCTATGTGCCGGCGTTCCGCACGATCTGGCAGGCCGGCGCTGCGGGCATCCCCGCCGACACCCCGGAGCAGGAGAAGCTGCTCGAGCCGCTCACCCGCTGGCTGATGAACCGCGGCCGGGAGCTGTCCGCTCGGGATCTGGCTCAGGCGCTCGCGGCCCTGTCGGCTTACGAGCGGTCGTTCATCCGCCAGTTGTCCCGGTTCGACGCGGTGCTGACCCCGGCGCTCGCGCTCACGCCGCGCCCGCTGGGCTGGTACGACGCGGTCGACGGGGAGCGCAACTTCGCCCAGCAGGTGCAGTACACCCCGTTCACGTCCATGGTCAACGTGAGCGGACTGCCCGCGATCGTGCTGCCCGTTACCGAAACCGGGGCTGGACTGCCGATGGGAGTGCAGCTGATCGGCCGGCCGGGCGGGGAGGCCACGCTACTGGCGCTCGGTGCGCAGCTCGAACGGAGGCTGCAGTGGCAGCACCGCACGCCGCCCGAGGCCGGCGGCCCCGGACTCCCGTGCCCCCGCTGAGCGATTCCGAGCGCGCGGTCAAACCAATTCGACGGAGATTTTGGGTCAAGCACCGGTTTTTGAGCCTGAACACGCGGTCTAGAGCAAAATCTCCGTCGAATTCGTTCGGGGTTCGACACGGATCCTCGCCCGCGGTGCGCTAGACCAGCGGGGCCTTTGCGGCCGGACGGGACGGCCACCAGAACCTGTCGCCGGTGAGGAACACCAGCGCCGGCACCACGAGGGTGCGCACCACGAGCGTGTCGAGCAGCACGCCGATGCAGACGATGACGCCGATCTGGGTGAGAGCCACGACTGGCAGCACGCCCAGCACGGCGAAGACCGCCGCGATCAGGATGCCGGCGCTCGTGATGACCGCGCCCGTCGACGACAGGGCGCGCACCATGCCCTCCTTCGTGCCGAACCGGATGCTCTCTTCCCGGGCTCGGGTGGTGAGGAAGATGTTGTAGTCCACCCCGAGGGCCACCAGGAAGAGGAACGCGAACAGCACCACGTTGGTGTTGAAGGCGGGGAAGCCCATCAGGTTCTGGAAGATCCAGTTGGAGGCACCGAGGCTGGCGAAGTACGTCGCCAGCACGCTGAGGATCAGCAGAACGGGTGCCACCAGGGAGCGCAGGAGCAGGGCGAGGATGGAGAACACGATCGCCAGGATCATCGGGATGATCAGGGCCTGGTCGGCCTGGGCGCTCGTCTTGTTGTCGAACGCCGTGGCGTCGCTGCCGCCGACCAGCGCCTCGGACACGTCGCCCGAGGTGTCGGCATAGGTGCCGCGCAGTGTGTCGATGACGGAGAAGGTTTCGTCGCTGCCCGGCTCGCTGGACAGGGAGAGGTTCAGCCGGGTCAGGCCGTTCGCGCTCTCGCCGGGCAGCACGGACTCGACGCCGGGCGTGTCGGTGGCAAGCGTCGTGGCCTCGGCGGCCGCGGCATCCGGTACCAGCACGATGGTCTGGCTGGTCAAGCCGGCCGAGAAGGATTCCTTCACGATGGCCTGCGCCTGCACCGATTCGGGCTTGCCGAGGAGCTGGTCGGCCTGCGACAGCCCCACGGAGGCGCCGATCAGGCCCAGGCTGAGGGCGCCGATCGCGGCGACGGATGCCGCGGTGACCACGATCGGACGGCGCTGCACGCCCCGACCGAGGCGGGTCCAGAAGCCGGGACGCAGCTCGGCACCGGCGCCCGGCACGAAGCGGGGGATGAACGGCCAGAACAGGCCGCGACCGCAGACCACAAGGGCAGCCGGCAGCACGACCAGCGCGAAGATGATGGCGATGACGACACCGCTAGCGCAGGCGAAACCGAGCGCGCGGTTGCCGGACAGCTCGGCGAACAGCAGGGTGAGCAGGCTGAGCGCGACCGTGCCGCCACTGGCGGCGATGGCCGGGCCGGCACCGCGCACCGCGGCCAGCATGGCGTCGTTGCGGTTCTCGGTGCGGAGTAACTCCTCGCGATAGCGGGCCACGAGCAGCAGGGCGTAATTGGTGCCAGCGCCGAAGACCAGCACGGACTGGATGCCGGCGACGGAGGGGTCGAGGGTGATGCCGAACGGCTCGGCCAGGGCGCCGACGACGACCCCGGACAGGCCGTCCGCGATGCCGACGACGACGAGCGGAACGATCCAGAGCACGGGACTGCGGTAGGTGACGATCAGAAGCACGGCGACGACGATCACGGTGACGAGCAGCAGCCGGAAGTCGGCACCGGCGAAGGCGTTGGTGATGTCGGACTGAAAGCCGACGGCGCCGGTGACAAAGGCGTTCAGACCGCTCGGCAGTGCGTCGGACGCGGCGTCACGGATGCCGGTGGCCGCCCCGCCGATGTCGGCGTTGGCCTCGTCCGCGTCCAGCGGAACGATGCTGATCGCGGCCTGCCCGTCATCGCTGAACCGCGGCATGGTCGCCTGCGGCACGATCGACTGCTCGGCGAGGGCGGTGCCGCGTTCGGCGATGGCTGCGATGTCGGCCCGGGTCAGGTCGGCACCCTCCCGGGTCCAGACCACGATCGCGGAGGTCTGCTCGGCGGAGGGGAACTCGGCGAGGAGAGCGTCGACCTGTGCGGCCTGGCTGGATGTGGGCAGCCCGGAGGTGGGGAACTCCTCGGAATCGTCGGAGGGGAGGAGGGAGAAGAGCAGACCGACGGCGACAATCGTCGCGATCAGTACGATCCAGGCCGTGCGTCGACCGGTGATGATCCGCTGAATCGCGAGCAAAATTCCTCCAAGAAGCCTGATTGCTAGGCGCCCTAGCAATCTTCGTAATAGTATGGCTCCTATGGAAGAGCGTCGCAAGTTCGCTCCCGGCTCCGCGGCCGGGGTCGTCGGCGCGCCGGGGGGCGGCGAAAGTCGGGATTCCAGTCTGCCGGTTTCGGACCGGATCGGCTTCCAGCTGCACGACATCGTGCACCTGTCCCGCGCCTTCGAGCGCCAGGTCGGGCAGGCGCTCGAGGTGAACGCCACCGACCTGTCCGCGATGGAGCACCTGATCCGGGAGGGGTCGCTGACCCCGGGCGAGCTGTCCCGCCGCCTGGACATCTCCACGGCGGCAACCACTCTCGTGGTCGACCGGCTCGTGGCCCTCGGTCACGCCCAGCGCCATCCGCACTCGTCGGATCGGCGCAAGGTGGTCGTGGTGCCGGCTCAGGAGTCGGTTTTGCGGGCGTTCCAGCAACTGCTTCCGGTGATCGGGGGAGTGGCGGCGCTCACCCAGGATCTCTCTGATGAGGAACGAGAGGTCATCGAGGCCTTCCTGGCCCGGGTCGTCGACGTTTACCAATCGGCACTCGGCTCGCCGTCCTGAGCCGGTGATCCGCGCCCTGCAGCCCGCGTGCGCCACGCCCGGTGGTCGCCAATTGTTTTGAGTAATTCAAAACAACTGTTAGCGTGGGGCGCATGACGGAAACAGGGCGGGTGCGGGCGGTTGAGGCGTCCGGCTTGCTCGCCGACAGCATCCGTGCGTCTGGGCTCAAGGTCACCGGGCCCCGCTTGGCGGTGCTGCGTGTTCTCGACCAGGCCCCGCACTCGACCGCGGAGCGGCTCTACGCCACGGTTCGAGCCGAGCTGCCGGGCACCTCACTGCAGGCGGTATACGGTGTGCTCGCGGCCTTCACCGGCGCGGGGATCGCCCGCAAGATCGAGCCGGCCGGCTCCCCGGCTCTCTTCGAACGCCGGGTCGGCGACAACCACCACCACATCGTCTGCACCCGGTGCAGCGCGGTGCACGACGTCGACTGCGCCGTGGGTGAGTCCCCCTGCCTAACGCCCTCGAACACCTCCGGATTTACCGTGCAAACCGCCGAGGTCACCTATTGGGGCCTCTGCCCCGATTGCCAGACCTCCACACTCACCGCACTTTCCACACCTGCACCGCTGTCGAACGAAGGAGCACAATGACAATCAAGTCCACCACCACGCAGACGGGAACGCCCGTCGCCAGCGACGAGCACTCCCTGACCGTTGGAACCGAGGGAGCCACTGCCCTGCACGACGTCTACCTGGTCGAGAAGCTCGCCCAGTTCAACCGCGAGCGCATCCCGGAGCGCATCGTGCACGCCAAGGGCGGCGGAGCGCACGGCGTCTTCGAGGTGACCGGAGACGTCTCCGCGTACACCCGCGCCGCCGTCTTCGCGCCCGGAACGACCACCGAGACGCTGCAGCGCTTCTCCAGCGTTGCCGGTGAGCAGGGCAGCCCCGACACCTGGCGCGACGTGCGCGGCTTCTCGGTGAAGTTCTACACCTCCGAGGGCAACTACGACATCGTCGGCAACAACACACCGGTGTTCTTCATCCGCGACGGCATCAAGTTCCCCGACTTCATCCACTCGCAGAAGCGTCTGCCGGGCTCCGGCCTGCGCGACGCGACCATGCAGTGGGACTTCTGGACCCTCTCCCCGGAGTCCGCGCACCAGGTGACCTACCTGATGGGCGACCGCGGCCTGCCGCGCTCCTGGCGCGAGATGCCCGGCTTCGGCTCGCACACCTACCAGTGGATCAACGCCGCCGGTGAGCGCTTCTGGGTCAAGTACCACTTCACCTCAAACCAGGGCAACATCGAGATGGAGGGCTCGGAGGCTGAGCTCATCGCGGGGGCCGACGCCGACTACTACCGTCGCGACCTCTTCGACGCCATCGATGCCGGAAACTTTCCGTCTTGGGACGTCTCGGTGCAGATCATGCCGTACGACGACGCCAAGGCCTACCGGTTCAACCCGTTCGACATCACCAAGGTGTGGCCGCACGCAGACTACCCGCTGGTCAAGGTCGGCACGCACACCCTGAACCGCAACCCGGAGAACTTCTTCGCTGAGATCGAGCAGGCCGCGTTCTCCCCGGCGAACTTCGTGCCCGGCATCGCGGCGAGTCCTGACAAGATGCTGATGGCGCGCATCTTCTCCTACCCGGACGCCCAGCGATACCGTGTCGGCACGAACTTCAACCAGCTGCCGGTGAACGCCGCGAAGGCTCCAGTGAACAACTACTCGCAGGATGGCGCCGCTCGCTATCACTTCAACGCGACGGATGTCCCGAACTACGCTCCGAACTCGCTGGGCGGCCCGGTGGCCGACCCGCAGGCGGCAACCGACGGAAGCTGGGAGAACGACGGCGAACTCGTGCGCGCCGCCGCGCAGCTGCGCAGCGAGGACAGCGACTTCGGCCAGGCCGGGACGCTGTACCGCGAGGTCTACGACGATGCCGCCAAGGCGCGCTTCCTCGACACCATCACCGGTGCCATCAGCGGGGTGGAACGTCCCGAAGTGACCGAGCGAGCTATCGCATACTGGACCAGCGTCGACGCCGACCTCGGCGTGAAGCTGCGCGCGAACCTCGCGACCTGGGCCGAGGCCGACCTGCTGGCCGAGGCCGCAGCCGGGTACGCCGCCCTGTAGCAGCAGCGCTGCACCCGCAGAATCCGTTCACGACAACGCCCGGCCTCTTCGAGGTCGGGCGTTGTCGTGTCGATGCGCTCGCGAGCTGAGTCAGCGGCAAGCGGAGCGCAGCGCCCGGTGGACCTGCGCATCCAGCGCTGCGCGTTGGCTACTGCGTTGCGCCGGCGAGCACGGCGGCGAGGGCTGCGCGCAGCCGGGCATCCGCTTCGATGGAGACCTGCTCGATCTCCGGTTTCGTGCTGAGCTGCGCCATGATGGCCGGGTCGAGGGCTTCCACGGTGGTTTCACCGGCCCCCGCGTGGCGGCGCACGACCACGTTGCAGGGGAGCAGGGCGCCGATGCCCGGGTCGGCGGTCACGGCCCGCTGGGCCAGGGCGGGATTGCAGGCACCGAGAATCAGGTAGTCGCCGACGGCGTCGGCGGCCTCCTGGCCGAGCTTGGCGGCGAAGGTGGACTGTATGTCGATTTCGGTCAGTATGCCGAATCCCTGGTCGGCCAGTGCTTCCCGGGCCATCCGGACCGCTTCGTCGAACGAGACATTGACCGTGACGGTGTGTGCGTAGCTCATGCTGTTCCTCCACTTGGGTGACATTCACTCGGTTCATTCACTCGGTGACATTCACTGGGGACCGCGACGCCCCCAGACCATCATGCGCGCCACCGGCCCGATCTGCCACCGTGAACGGGTGGATTCTCGTTAGGTCAGGCATTTCACACGTGGGGCATGCTTACCTCGACGGATGCGCCCGGCGCCAGCCGCCCCCGCGCGAGCTGCCGGCCATTCGCGGTCGAGGTTGCTCACGTGCTCTGGCTATCGTCCCCATTCACCCGGTCCACTTTCACCGGCCCCGAGCTGCACCGGTTCGGCCACAAGGGAGCTCAGGGTGGGCGCCTGAACCTACAGGTGCCGCGGCACGTCCGGCTCGTCGTGTGGCCAACTCAGGAGATCCGTCCGGGCCCTCCGGACATCCGGGCTGATCCTGCACTGCTTCGCACCGGTTGGTAACTGAGGGTGACGGATGTCCTGAGTTGGCCACGCGCGCGCGCTTGGCCGCCCTGACCCGCGGAGGCAGGACGCAGGGCGGCAAGGCCCATCGACCGGAGCCGTGGCGAGCTCGGTGCGCAGCCGGAGTTTCTCCCGTTTGGAGTTCCGCACCGCGACCCGAACCCCGAACGAATTCGACGGAGAATTTTGGCCGAATCGGCCCAAAACAGCGCGAGAAAGCCGTTTCGAAGCAAAATCTCCGTCGAATTCGTTCGACACCGGAAGCTTCACCCAAAAAGCCTCGCCCCGGAAGCCTCGCCCCGGAAGCCTCGTGCAGAAGCCTCGTGCAGAAGCCTCGTCCAGGAGGCTCCGGCCAGGAGGATCCGGCTAGGAGGCCAGAGGCGCCGAGTGCGCGGCGACCAGCGCGGAACTCTGCTCCCAGAGAGCGGCGGCCAGCTGGGAGTCGTAGGCCTGCTTGTTCGCCTTCTGGATGCGGCGTTTCTCGTAGTACTCGCCCGATGCCCAGTCGGTGCCCGGCGTCGTGGTGGCCAGCCAGACCAGAGTGTCGGCTCCCTGTTCAGCGCCGAGCAGCAGGCGTTTGAGCGGAGTCTGGTAAATGAGGCGCATGAGGGTCGTCGACCCGGTGGAGAAGCTCGTTGCCACCACGCCGGGGTGGAAGGCTGCAGTGGTGAGTCCCTCGTCGCTGTAGCGGCGGTGGAGTTCCCTGGTGAAGAGGATGTTCGCGAGCTTGCCGTCGCCGTACGCCTTGTTCGCGGAATACTTCGTCTCGCCCTGCAGATCGTCGAGGTCGATCTTGCCGAAGAGCTGGTTGGCGGCGCTGGACGTGTTGATCACCCGGGCCCGACTGGCGACGAGTCGGTCCATCAACAGCGTGGTGAGCAGAAAGGGAGCCAGGTGGTTGACCTGGAAGGTCTTCTCATAGCCGTCAACGGTGGTTACGCGGTCGCCCATGATGCCGCCGGCGTTGTTGGCGAGCACGTCGATGCGCGGATAGTGCTCCTGCAGCTCGGCGGCAAGGGCGCGCACCTCGTCGAGGCAGGCGAAGTCGGCCACGAGGAATTCGGCACCCAGTGCCTCGGCGACCGCGGCGGTCTTGGCTGGCGAGCGGCCCACGATCACGACTCGGTCGCCGGACTGGCTGAGGGCGCGGGCGGCGGCGGCGCCGATCCCGTCGCTGGCGCCGGTGATCACGATGGTGCGTGCGGTCATTCTGGGTCCTCCGGGTTATTTGACATAGCCGCCCTTTTTGAGGCCGGCCTCGACCTCGAAGCGGTTCTGCAGCGGATTGCGGCCGGCCGCCAGGTAGAGCAGCGGGAAAACCATCCCGAAGCGCTGCCACTGATGTTTGTGCACGGCCTCGTGTTCGAGGATGGCCATCGACACGTTCTGGTTGGTCAGGTAGCAGCCGCCGACACAGGCTCCGCCGCGTCCGAATGCCCAGGAGGGCATCCCGCGAAAAACGATGAGGCCGCCTCGGCGCTCGACCTTGCCCGTGCTCCAGATGGAACCCCAGATCACGCCGACCGTGGTGGCGTAGAGGTAGCCGGCCCGGCTGATGGGGGAGTCGAAGAAGATGCGGCGCACTCCTCCAGCGTAGGTGGCCCCCACGATAGAAGCCTGGGTTTCCCATGATCGATTCACGGCGGAGGTGGCGCGGGGCAGGTGGTGGAAGGTGGCGCGGGTTGGAAAGTGCGCCAGCCTCCACCGGGTGCGCCGCGAGGGCGAAAGCGCGGCTACGGGCGACCGTACTCCTCGAGCAGCCGCAGCCAGACCTCGCTCAGGGTGGGGTAGCTCGGCACCGCGTGCCACAGCCTTCGGATCGGCACCTCGCCGACCACGGCGATGGTCGCCGCGTGCAGCAGCTCCGCGACATCCGGCCCCACGAAGGTGACCCCGATCAGAACCTCACGGTCGAGGTCCACGATCGCGCGCGCCGACCCGGTGTAGCCGTCGGCGTGCACGGATGCCCCGGCCACCTGGCCCAAGTTGTAGTCCAGTACCCGGGTGCGGAACCCGGCCTTCTCGGCAGCAGCCTGGGTCAATCCCACAGATGCCACTTCGGGGTCGGTGAAGGTGACCTGCGGCACGGCGGCATGGTCGGCTGTGGCGACGTGCGATCCCCACGGGGCGTCGTCGACGGGCCTGCCGGCGGCCCGGGCCGCGATCACGTCACCGGCCGCGCGGGCCTGGTACTTGCCCTGGTGGGTGAGGAGGGCCCGGTGGTTGATGTCGCCGACGGCATACAGCCAGTCCCCGGTCAGGTCCGGCGCGGTGCCCCGCACCAGCAGGGTGTCGTCGACCTCGAGCCAGTCGCCCGGTGTGAGGCCCACGGTCTCGAGCCCGACATCCGCGCTGCGGGGAACCCGGCCGGTGGCCACGAGTACCTCGGTCGCGGTGACCCCGCTGCCGTTGGAGAGGGTGAGGGTCACATCGCCGTCGGCGGTGCGGGCCGCCTCGGTGGTCGACACCCCGGTCAGCACGGTGACGCCCGCCCCCCGGAGGGCCGCGAGCACGAGTTCACCGGCGAAGGGCTCCTGACCGCCGAGCAAATCGCTCCGAACGATCATCGTGACCTCGGCGCCGAGCCCGGCGTAGGCGGTGGCCATCTCGGCGGCGACCACGCCGCCGCCGATGATCGCCAGACTGTCCGGGATTCCGGGGGCGCTGGTGGCCTCGCGGCTGGTCCACGGCGACACGGCTGCCAAACCGGGAATATCGGGCAGCAGCGCCGCCGACCCGGTGCTGACGACCACGGCGTGCGCCGCGACCAGTACGGTCGTGGTGCCGTCGTCAGCGGTCACGGTCACCTCCCGCACGCCGGTGAGGCGGGCGTGGCCGCGCACCAGGGTGATCCCGGTTTTCTCCAGCCAGCGCACCTGGCCCTCGTCGGACCAATTGCTCGTGAAGGAGTCGCGGCGGCGCAGAACGGCCGCGATGTCCAGGTCGCCGGTCACGGCCTCGGCCGCACCGCCGACGCGCCGGGCTGCGGCGAGGGCCGCTCCGCTGCGCAGGAGCGCCTTCGACGGCATGCAGGCCCAGTAGGAGCACTCGCCGCCGACCAGCTCGGCCTCGACGATCACGGTGCGGAGGCCTGCCTGCGTCGTGCGGTCGGCGACGTTCTCACCCGCCGCGCCGGCGCCGATCACGATGACGTCGTAGCTCTTGGCGGAAGGGTCAGGTGGGGTGGTGCTGGCGGCGGCAGACATCCGTCTCTCCTTTGGTCAATGGTGCAGATGAGTGGTGCTGTAGTTCCGATGAGGTGGTGATGCCAGCCTAACGACCCACGAAAGTAGCCGGCCGGCGGCTGACGAATGCCTCCATGCCGATGCGGGAATCTTCGGTCGCGGCCAGGCGGGCCAGGGCCGGCTGCAGCCCCGCCTCGGCGGCCGCGGCACCCTCCCGCGCGGCCGTGCGGGCGTTGGCCAGCGTGGCCTGCACGGCCAGCGGGGCCTGGGCGGCGATCCGCTCGGCCAATTCCAGCGCGCGCTCGAACTGGGTGCCGTCCGGCACGACCTCCTGCACGAGCCCGATGCGGTGGGCCTCGCGGGCGTCGAACATGTCGCCGGTGAGCATCCAGCGCATGGCGTTGCCCCAGCCGGCCGCGCGCGGGAAGCGGATGGTCGCGCCGCCGAACGGCAGGATGCCGCGCGCCACCTCGATTTGGCCGAAGCGGGTGGACTCTGACGCCACGGAGATGTCGCTCGCGAGCATCAGCTCGATGCCGAGAGTGAGGCAGGTGCCCTGCACGGCCATCACCACGGGCTTGGACACGCTTGGCCCGTCGACCTGCCACGGATGGATGCCGCCGGGCGGCACCATGTCGAGGCCGTCGGGGCCAAGTCGGGGGCCGATGTCGGCCAAGTCGAGGCCGGCAGTGAAGTGGTCGCCGACCGCGTAGACGAGGCCGACCCGCAGCTCAGGGTCGCGGTCGAGTTCACCGTAGGCGAGGGCCAACTGCGTCAGCAGCGCCAGATCGGCGGCGTTGCGCTTCTCCGGACGGTTGAACCCGATCAGCAGCACGTGCCCGCGCCTCTCGGTGATGATCCTCGACGGATCGGAAACGGAGTGCTGCTCGTTCACGGATGCCTCCCTTGGCCTCGTGACGCTGGCGCGTCGGTCCCATGCTATGGCTGAGCAGGTCGGGTCAGCGCGCCGATGATGCGCAGGATGCTCGGCAGGTCGTCGGTGGCGGCCTCCGGCGAGGCCGGGGCGAAGCCGGCGATGGTGGCGCCGGCCAGTTCGAATTCGGCGCGCAGGGCGGTGATCAGCCGGTTCAGGGTGTCGACGCTCAGCCCGAACGGGTAGAGGTCGGCCAGGCCGGCCAGCGCCGACGGGTCGAGCACGTCCAGGTCGAGGTGTAGGTAGAAGGTGCCCACGCCCGTGGCGCGCAGGGCCGCGACGAGCGCGTCGGGAGGGTCGAGGTCCTCGACCGGAAGACTCACTATTCCGCGGTCCTGGATCAGGGCGTCCTCGGCCGGGTCGATGGCGCGCGCGCCGCCGATCACGACGCGTTCCAGAGGAACGCGCTCACCCGGGTCGAGGGTCAGGCCGTCGGCACCCTCGCCGGTGATGGCGCGCAGCACCATCCCCGTGAAACCTCCGGACGGTGAGGTGTCGGGGGTGTGCAGGTCGGGGTGGGCGTCGAGCCAGACCACGGCCAGGTCATCAGGATGCTGCCGCGACGCATGCTCGACGGCCGCCAGGGACACCCCGTTGTCGCCGCCGATCGTGACCACCGGGCCAGCGCCGCCGTGCAGTGCAGCCGTGAGGCGTTCGCGCACCATCATCAGGGTGGAGAAGCGGTCGATGCCGGTGTCGAGAGAATCGCCGGCCTCGACCGGCACCGGCACTTCACGGGTGACGGAGTAGGGAAGATCACCCCGGATCGCCTCCGCCCCGTCACTCAGGCGCATCGCGCGCGGAGAAACCGAACCCTGCCACTGTGGCACGACAACGAAGGAGGGAGCCATACTTCAGTATGCTCCCAGAGCTTCCCCGCGCGCGGGATTTTCGTGCTGGATCGGGCCGATCTACGCGCAGCGCCTATTGGTCGCGGTAGCGCGCAGCGGCGTCCGTCGCGTCCCGCAACTCGGCCGCGTTCAAGCGCGGGCCGTAGCCGGGGGTGTCCCGCTGGATGCGCCAGCCCTCGCTGAGCGCGCCGACGTTGACGGTGTCGTAGCCGAAGCGGTCCAGCAGTGCGGTCACGGTAGCGGCGGCGGAGGCGTCGTCGCTGGCGATGACCAGGGCGCGCCGGTTGACGGACCCGGCCGGCTGACCGTGCTCGGTGAGATCGGCGGCATAGATGTGGTTGAACGCCTTCACGATCGTGGACTCCGGCAGGCGATCGCGGAGCAGCTCGGCCGTGGTGGTGCTCTCGTCGTCGAGTGCGGCGATGTCGCCGTCGCGCTGCGGGTAGTAGTTGTTCGTATCGATCACGAGCTTGCCGGCCAGCTCCGTCGTGGGCAGGGTGTGGATCTGGTTCAGCGGGATGGTCACGACCACGAGGTCGCCGGCCGCGGCGGCCTCGGCGGGGGTCGCGGCGCGGGAGTGCGGGCCGAGCTCGCCGATCAGATCAGTGAGGGTTTCGGGGCCGCGCGAATTGCTCACGACCACGTCGTATCCGTTGGCCACGCCGAGTCGTGCGAGCTGACTGCCGATGTTGCCGGCGCCGATGATTCCGAGAGTTGTCATGCTAGGGACAACGCCGGGCGCCGACGGGATGTTCCCGTCGGCGCCCGGTTGCGCTGGAGGCTGAGGGCTACTGCGTGATGGAGCCGGCGCCGCCGGATTTGAGCGCGGCGAGGCGGGCGTCGACCTCGGTGAGCTCGCCGAGGTCCTCGAGGCTCTCGAACTGGGCGTCCAGGCTCGACGCGGCCAGCTCGCTGGCGCCCCGAACGCGGGCCTCCTCGCGGCGGATCTTGTCCTCGAAGCGGCTGACCTCGCTGGTGGGGTCCATCAGGTCGATGCTCTTGACGGCATCCATCACCTTGGTCTGCGCCTCGGCGGTCTTCGACCGGGCGATCAGTTCGCTGCGCTTGGCGGAGAGCTGGTTCAGCTTCTCCTTCATCTTGTTGAGGCCGTCCTTGAGCTGGGCCACGACGGCCGTCTGCGAGGCAATCTGAGGCTCGGCCAGCTTCGCCTCTTTCTCCGACTGCATCTGACGGCCGAGGGCGACCTTGGCGAGGTTGTCGAAACGGTCGGCGTCGGCCGCGTTTCCGGCGGTGCGCAGCTGGTCGGCCTTGCGGCTCGCGGCCAGGGCCTTGCCACCCCACTCGGTCGCGGCCTCGACGTCTTCCCGGTAGTCGTCCTCGAGCAGGCGCAGATTGCCGATCGTCTCGGCGATCGCGCT
Organism: Cryobacterium sandaracinum; assembly: GCF_004403415.1. Classification (NCBI taxonomy): domain Bacteria; kingdom Bacillati; phylum Actinomycetota; class Actinomycetes; order Micrococcales; family Microbacteriaceae; genus Cryobacterium; species Cryobacterium sandaracinum. The sequence continues at coordinate 51,293 of NZ_SOGO01000024.1, read as the reverse complement.
CTCCGCGTCGGCGATGCTGTTGGTGTAGTCGCGAACCATCTGGTCGAGCATCTTCTGCGGGTCCTCGGCGGAGTCCAGAAGCGCGTTGATGTTCGCTTTCGCCAACTGGGAGATACGGCCAAAGATGGACTGTTTCGTCATTGTGCGGTGTCCTTTCGAGTTCCGGAGCATCGGCTGACCTCCAGTGTGTCGGTTTGTGCTGGTCAAGACGTGTGGACCGCCGTGCAGGCTGCGACGGCTGCGACGGCTGAAACGGCTGAAACGGCTGCGACGGCGCCGGTTTCTAGAACCGCCCGCCCCCGCCCCGGCGTGAGCGGGAACCGGCACCGCCGAAGCCGCCGGGCATGCCGAAGCCGCCGCCGCGCCGGCCGCCGCCACCGCCACTGAACATGCCACCCCCGCCACCCCCGCCGCCGGAGAGGATTGTGTTGATCAGGATGCCGCCGAGCACGGCCCCCATGACCCCGTTCCCGCCGCTACCGCCGGCTCGGTAGCCGGGACCGTGGCCGCCCGGAACCTGGCCGGCGAACCCGTCGACGTCGTTCCGGGCGCCGGCGATGGAGGCCGCGGCCAGGGAGTTGGCCCGTTGCGAGGCGGCGAGAGCGGCACCCGGGTCGGTGGCGGCCAGCGATTCGGCCTCCACGAGAACCCTGCCGGCCTCGGCGACCCGGGTGCGCGCCTCCGCGCCCACCGCCCCGCGCCGGGCGCTGATGAAGTCTTCCGCGGCCGACACCTGCCCGCGCGCGGCGAGCAGGTTCTGGTTGAGGGTGGCCCGGGCGCGCTGGACGTGCGCCTCGGCGTCCCGCACGCCCTGCAGCGCGGCATCCATCGCGGTGTTGGCGGCGTCGAGCATGGCCATCACCTCGAGCGGGTTGATCCGGCCGGCCGCGGAACGAGCGCACACCTCGGCGAGGGTCTGTTCGGTCTGGCTGATCACTCCCGGCAACGCGGCGGCGGCCTCGGTCGACGTGGGCAGGCCGCGCGCGGTCACCAGATCGGTCTGCAGCTCGGCGACCGTGGCCGCCATCTGCCGGGTCGCGCCGGCGAGGTCGGTGCCCAGGCGGTCCACGGCGTCCAGGAGCAACCGCGCCTGGTCGACCGATACCTCGGCCGCACGGATGTCCACGGCCGCGGCCGCCGTATCGCCGGCACCCAGCCGGGTGGTGGCCCGGGCCAGAGCGGTCTCCGTGAAGGCGAGACGCTCGCGGGCCTCGGCCGGGTTGTCGGCAACCGTGCCGAGCGCCACGTCGGTGTACCGGGCGGCCAGGGCCGCCAGGCTCTCCTCGCTGCCGGCGAGCCGGGCCCGCACGGCCTCGGCGCCCTGGGACACGGCAGCGGCGACCTCAGGCGCGTTCTTCTCCAGCTGGCGCAGTTCGTCGAAGTCGTCGGCCTGCGCATCGAGGGTGAGGTTGGCCTGGCTGCAGAGGTCGATGATCGCGACGTGCCAGGCGCGCGCCTGCTCTTCGGAGTCGGGTTCGGCGTCGTCGAGCTTCTGCTGCAGGGTGAACGCCTGGCTGAGCTGCTTCTGCGCCGTTTCGAGCGCGGCCCGGAAGGCGGTGGTGACCTCCGTGCCGTACTGGGCGATCGCGAAGCCGAGCTCCTGCTCACTGGAACGGATCGCGTCGTCGGTCTGCACGAGGGTACTCGAGGCGCGCCGCTTGAGCTCGGGCGTCGGCAGGGACTGTAGCCCGGTCGGCGCTCCGGCTCCGGCTGGCAGGGCACGCCCCCGCCCGCGTCGGGCGAGCAGGATGACCGCTCCGGCGACCAGAAGCACCAGCACGGCGATGATCACGAACACGACGATGAGAAACCCGCCGGCACCGCCGCCGGGGCTTTCGTCCCCGGGGGTGATCTCGCCGGCCGAGACCGGCTCGCCCCGCAGAGCCGCGGAGAAACCCTCGGCTGCGGCGATCGCGGCGCCGGCCCAGTCGTTCTGGCGCAGAGCCGGCTCGATGGCGACGGTCTCGATCTCCTGGAGCTGGGCATCCGTCAGGGCGGAGTCGGGGGCCACGGAAAGTTGGTACTGGCGGTCATCCGTCGCTACGGCCAGCAGCACGTCGTTGGTGCCGAGGCCGTTGTTGTCAGCCGTCTGGTCGGCCCACTGCTCGCGGTCCTCGACCCCGGTGAAACTGTCGACATAGGCCACGAAGAGGTCGGCTCCGGTCTCGGAATAGAGCTCGTCGAACGCGGCCGTGACCTCGTCGGCGCGGGCGGTGACGGCGTCGACCGTGTCGACGATGTGGCTGGCGCCGAAGTCGACCGGGTTTTGCGCCCAAGCCGCCGTGGGCGCCGACGCGCTGGACATCGCAAAGCTCAGAACCGCCGCAACCGCGACCGGAATCAACCACCGTGACCGCATGGACCCCATCCTCACACCACCATCGACACTCGGGCGTTCCCAGGTCGAGCATAGGACGGCGACACAGGCCCGTCCACCGCCCAGGCAGGAGTATCACTGTTGCCCGCTGTCACGGCGGCCGGCTGGCTGGCTGGCTGGGCATTTGCCGCGGGCTGCAGATCATCGACGACACCCCTGATGTTCAGGTCGAGGTCGTCGAGCACCTCGCCGGCGCCCGCCGGGTCTCGAGCCTGTCGATCGGCCCTGAACGGGAATTCGCTTCACCGTGCGCCGTTTAGGTCAGGGTGGGGCGCGCAGTCTTCTCCGTGCGCCTCGTCGACAAAAGGAGCTCTACGACATGACCGCAGCACCGACGACATCCATTCCCCGCATCACCCTCAACAACGGAGAGACGATCCCGCAGCTCGGGTTCGGCGTGTACCAGATTGAGCCGGCCGACACCAGGCGGTCGACGCTCGCCGCCCTCGAGGTGGGCTACCGCCACATCGACACCGCCGAGATGTACGGCAACGAGCAGGGCGTCGGCGAGGCCGTGCGCGAATCCGGCCTGGATCGGACTGACGTCTTCGTCACGAGCAAGCTCAACAACGGCTTCCACTCCCGAACTGATGCCCTGGCCGCCTTCGAGCAGACGCTCGAGACCCTCGGCTTCGACTACCTCGACCTCTTCCTGATCCACTGGCCGCTGCCGGCCGTCGGAGACTTCGTCGAGACCTGGAAGGCGTTGGAGGAGATGCACGCCTCCGGGCGGGTGAAGACCATCGGCGTCTCCAACTTCCAGCCGCAGCACCTGCGGCGTCTCCTCGACGAGACCGGCACAGTGCCGGCCATCAACCAGATCGAGGTGCACCCGTACCTGACCCAGGACAACGTGCGCGCGTTCAACACGCAGCACGGCATCGTGACCGAAGCGTGGTCGCCCATCGCACAGGGCAGGGTGCTCGGCGACCCCGTGATCACGGCCATCGCCGGCCGCCTGGGCCGCTCTGCCGCTCAGGTCACCCTGCGCTGGCACCTGCAGCGTGGCGACATCGTGTTCCCGAAGTCCGTCACCCGCAGCCGGGTCGAGGAGAACTTCGCGCTCTTCGACTTCGAATTGACTGCCGACGACCTGGCTGCGATCACAGCGTTGAACCGCGACGAGCGCACCGGCCCCGACCCGGACCAGTTCAACTGGATTCCCTGACCACCCGCAGGGGTCCGGGTCACTAGTCTGGACGGATGCCGCTCGAGACCCGCACCGCCCGCCTCCTGCTGCGCCGTTGGCGTGAGTCAGACCTGGCGCCGTTCGCCGCGATGGGGGAGGACCCGGAGGTGATGCGGTACTTCCCGTCTCGGCTGACCCGGACCCAGAGCGACGAGCTCGCCGGCCGGGCCGACCGGCTCTTCGAGACGCACGGCTACGGACTCTGGGCGCTCGAGAAACAGTCGACGGGCGACTTCATCGGCTTCACCGGGCTCGCTCCCGTGCCCGCGTTCATCCCCGGACCCGGCGGGCTCGAGGTCGGCTGGCGGCTGGCCCGCTCCTTCTGGGGCCAGGGCTACGCCACCGAAGCCGCCCGGGCGGCCCTTGATGTCGCTTTTGGGCGGCTCGATCTCGAACAGGTGCAGGCGATCACGGCGGTCATCAACGAACCGTCGCGGGCCGTGATGGAACGACTCGGGATGACCGCGACCGCCGAGTTCCAGCATCCGAAGATTCCCGTCGGCTCACCGCTCCGGGTTCACATCCGCTACGCGGTTTCCCGGGCGGCCGCCGCCCAGGCGTGCGCCGCGGCCGATCTCACCCGGTAGAGTTCAGGCACTTTACAAAAGGACTGGCCGCCACCATGGAATCGACTGTCGCGCACCATCTCCGTCCAGCGTGCGCATGAGCGACCATGAAGCCCTGACCCGCCAGACGGTGGACCTGCTGCGCGACCTCATCCGCAACGCCTGCGTCAACGACGGCACTCCCGATTCGGGCGGCGAGATTCGCAGCGTGCGCACGCTCGAGGGGTTCTTCGCCGGGTCGGGACTCGACCTCGAGGTGGTCGAACCGCATCCGGGCCGCGCCTCCTTGATCGCTCGAATCCGGGGCACCGATCCCACGGCGCCCACGCTCGCCCTGGTCGGCCACCTCGACGTGGTGCCGGTCGACGACGGCGGCTGGAGCCGCGACCCCTTCGGCGCCGAGATCATCGACGGCGAGATCTGGGGACGCGGCGCCCTCGACATGCTCTACCTGACCGCCAGTTACGCGGTCGTCACCCGGGCCATTGCGACCGGACCGTTCCGGCCGCGTGGCGACCTCATCTTCGCCGCGGTTGCCGACGAGGAAGACGGCAGCCACTTCGGCGTGGAATGGCTCACCGAGCACCGGCTCGATCTGATCGACGCGGACGCCGTGCTCACCGAGTCCGGCGGGGCCATGGTCGGGCCGCGGCCGCTGATCTCGACGGCCGTCGGCGAAAAAGGTATCGCCGGGCGGCGCCTTTCCGTGCGCGGCACCCCCGGCCATGGGTCGGCCCCGTGGGGCGCGCGCAACGCCGCGGTGATCGCGGCGGATGCCGTGGGGCGCTTGGCCCGCTACCGCGCCCCGGTGCAGATCACCGCCGACTGGCGCCGATATGTGCAGGCCCTCGACCTGGAACCCGACCTTGCCGCGCGCCTGCTCGACCCGCACCGGATCGACGGCGCCCTGAACGAGCTCGGCAGCCTGGCCGGGTTCGCGCACGCATCCACCCACACCACCATCTCGCCCAACATCGTGCGGGCCGGGGTGAAGGACAACGTCATCCCCGCGCTCGCCACGATCACCCTCGATATCCGGGTGCTGCCCGACCTGTCAGCCGCCGACGTCGACGCCTACCTGCGGGAGGCGCTCGGCGACCTGGCCGACGAGGTCACGATCGAGGGCGACGAATTCGCCGCGGCCACCCGGTCCGCGGTCGACACGCCGCTGTTCCACTCGCTCGGCAAGGCCGTGCGCCGGGCCTACCCCGACGCCGACCTGCTCCCGGTGCTCAGCGTCGGCGGCTCCGATGCGCGGTTCTACCGCCGCCGCGGCGTCCCTGCCTACGGTTTCGCGCTGCTCGGCCGGCACTGGGACTACGGCACCTTCCGGCAGCTGTTCCACGGCAACGACGAGCGCATCGACATCGGCTCGATCGCGTTGACGGTCGCGGCCCTCGACACCGTCGTTCGCGACTTCCTCGACTGAGCTGCTGCCGCGAGGAGACACAGATGAGACAGGCCAAGCCCAGGCGGCAGTCCCCACGCACGAGGCAGACCGGCACGCGGCGACGGATGCCCGCCCGCACCGGTTCGGGAGCCGTCGCCTACCTCGCCATCGTCGCCTTCACGTCGATCTACCTCGTCGTCGACGCCTACCGACCGGTCTCGATCTGGGTGGCCGCGTTCTACCTGGCCGTCAGCCTCGCCTGCTTCGTCGCCTACGCCATGGACAAGACCGCAGCGGTCGCTGCGCGCTGGCGGGTGCCGGAGAACACCCTGCTGCTGCTCGGATTCGCCGGCGGCTGGCCGGGCGCGATCGTGGCGCAGCAGGTGCTGCGGCACAAAACCAAGAAGGCCGGTTTTCGGCAGGCGTTCTGGGGCACGGTGGCCCTGAATGTGCTGGCTTTCGTCGTGATCTTCTCGCCGCTGCTGCCGGATATGCTGGCCCGCTGAACCGAGCCGAGCCGAGCCGGGGGCGCGTGCCCGGCCGCGGGTTACTCGTTCGATGTCGAGGACGGCGACGTATTTCGTGCACAATTCCGTGGTGGGCGAACTCTATACCGTCTCCTGCCCTGACATCCTGCCGACCGGACCGCCCGACCTGAAGGCGGGCAAGGGAATGCCGACCCGGACTCCCCGGTGACGCCGGCATACCCGAGACCGTACTGGTTCACCGGCACGATCCGCGAGGTGACCGTGGACGTCAACGGCGAATCACCCCAGCACCGGAGGTCGAGCTCCGAGCTCATATGGCGCGGCGATAGAACGGCAGCACGCCGGGATCCCTGTTGTGTATTTATGCTTGTATTGATAAGATGATACAAAACTAAGAACACAAAAGGGGGATCTGATGCTCGGTGACGTCTGGTCCAACATGATCTTCCACGTCGCCGTGTCCACGTGGACGGTAGCCGGTCTGCTCGTGGGGTCGTGCGTGCTGCTGTGGGTCTTGACCCATGTTCCCGCCGTGCAGCGTCGGCTCGTCGCCCACGCGTCAACGGTCGCCGGGCTCGGCCTGCCGCACGCCTCGCATCCGATGGTCTTGGCGGCCCAGGTGCGGAGAGTACGGGGCTTCTCCGGCGGTGGATTCCTCGGCGTGATCGTCTCGATTTTCCTCGTGTACTTCATCGGGGCGGACCGCAGTGGTTCGGCCACCGTGTTCCTGCTTGGCGGTTTCGTGATCGTCGGGGTGCTGGGTGGCGCGATCGCAGCCGTGGCCGGCGAGGTGGCGAGGACCGGCGAGGGTGAGCGGGTTGCCCATGGGCGGCGCACCCGCTTGGCCGATTACGTTCCGCGGTGGGAACGCGTCGGCGTTCGTGGCACCGTATTCCTCAACCTGGCGGTCGTCGGTGTGCTGGTACTGCTGCCTGTTTTTTGGAAGCTGCAGCTCTCCGTCTTCCCGCAGTCCTTCAGCGTGGCGGTCGTCGTGGCCGGGCTGGCCGTGGCGGTGCTCGCGGCCTTCGAAATCGGCGGTCGCATCGTCGTCGCGCGTCCCCAGACCATGGCGTCGGAGCAGGAGCTGGCCTGGGACGATGCGATGCGCTCGGCCGCGATCCTGGATCTGGTCGCCGCCGCGTTCCTCCTCGGTGCTTTTGGTGTCTTCTTCGGCGTTCAGGAGATCGTGATGGCGGTGCGACCGGGAATCGGTGGCGGCGTGGCCTCCGTGGAGGCGTTCAACCTGTTCGGGCTGGTCGTGCTGGGCGCGGGTGCCGCCGCATCCGTTCTCACCTCGTCACGGCGTCACTTTCGGCGAACCCTCCACGCGGATGCCGGTTCGCGCCCGGTCGGCCCGCAGTGATTCTCCGCATCGACCCGCGCTCGGCGACACCGCCGTTCGACCAGCTGCGCGTGCAGGTCATTGCGCACATCCGGAGCGGAGCCATGGTCGCGGGAACACGCCTGCCCACGGTGCGCAGGCTCGCCGCTGACCTGGTGCTCGCGCCGAACACCGTGGCGCGTGCCTACAAGGAACTCGAGGCGGGGGGGTTCATCGAGACCCGCGGCAGGGCCGGTTCCTTCGTCAAGGCCGCACCGGACTCGGTCGAACAGCAGGCGCTCGGCGCGGCAAAGACCTATGTCGAACGGCTGCGGGAGCTGGGGGTCAGCCCGGCCGACACGGTGGCGTACGTCACCACAATCCTGCAGAACTGAGGCCCGGCCGTTGGTGAGATCGGGTGCCGGTCGCGGCCGGTGGCCATCGGTTGCCCCGGGTCAGAACAGGTGCCGCAGGTAGCGCTCCGGGGCCTCCAGGAAGGAGCGCCAGTCGCGCACCAGGTCAAGGTCTTCCCAGGCGCACAGGCGGTAACCCCAGGGCCCGACCTCGTAGATGGCGGCGCCCGGGAGCGACGCCAGGATCGGGGAGTGCGTCAAGAGGATGACCTGGGATCCGCCCGCGTCCAGGATGTCCTGCTGGTGGCGGATCAGGGCGAGAGAACCGGTGGAGGAGAGGGCCGACTCCGGCTCGTCGAGGATCCACAAGCCCGGGTAGCGGGACCGTGCCGCGACGAGGTGAAGGAAGGATTCGCCGTGCGAGCGCTCGTGGAACGAGGGCTCGCTGACAGGCATCCGTCGTCACGTAATCGCGGAGATTTTCGGGAAACGCCGGTTCGGGGGCCATGAGCGGCGTGTCGCGAAAATCTCCGAGGTTGGTGCTGCGGGCGCACCGGATGACCCGCGGCAGCCCATGCCGCCGCACCGCTCCTGCGAGATCCCGTCCGCGCTGCTCACCGAGTGGATCGCCGCCGGGTATCCGTTTGTGGCGGAGCTGGCCCGCCTGCACGACGTCGAGTACGTGGAACTGCCCACCAGGCACTGGCTCCAGTTCACCAGGCCGGCCGAGCTCGGCACCGCGATTCTGGCGGGCGTAGAGCGCACCGCTTGATCGCGCGGAGCGGGCGGCCAAGACGGAAAATCCAGGTCATCGAACCGAAGGTCCATGCATCCGAGAAATCGCGCTCCCGACCGGGCCGGTGCCGTCAGCTGCCAATCATGGCGTCCACGCTGATGTCGAACCCGGCAGCACTGCAGGCCGCGCTGATGTCGAACCCGGCAGCGCTGCAGGCCGCGCTGACACGGGCCAGAGCCTGCCCCCACTCTGTCGACAGCGGATCGATCTGCTCGCTGGCCGACGACGGCAGCAGGCCCTTCAGGGCCTCCACCTGGTCCGCCACCGCAGAGCCGGGCACGGTGTCCACGCGGGCGCTCAGTCGCGCAACGAGCCGTGCGGCTCCCTCGAACTCCTGCTGGGTTGAGGGCTCTACGAGCAGCGAGCCGTACGCATTGTGCATCAGCGTCACAACGTCACTCACTTGGCCGCAGGTGTCCTCCGCGTTCACGGGATCCGCAGAAGGCGATGCGGTGACGAGCGAGGCATTCGTTTGAGTGCCGACGACGAAACCGACACCCAGTGCGACAAGGATGCTGAGAACCAGGAGGGCGTTGCGGTCGCGTCCCCCGGCGGGCAGCGCAGTCTCGTCGAGTACCTCCTCGAAAAACGGTTGAAGCGAACCCTCGGACGTCCCCTCGTGCATCGTCCGGGGACCAGTATTCCTCGGTGCCGTCGACTCACCGGGGGAGCGGGGCGGCTGGGTGTTGACCTCGAATTCGGCCGCACGGATCGCGGCGGCGATCGCGGCACGGTCGGCGGCCACCGTGGCCTGCAGCTCCCGCAGCGCGGCGGTGGCCTTCGGATCGCCGACGAAGTCGCCGTTCGCCGAGAAGACGCGCTTCTGGAGGTCGCGCAGCTGGTTTGCCGGGGACGGTGAGCCATCCGGTGCCGCCTCGGCGGGGTGAGTCGCCCACCACAGGGCGTTGAGCACGTTCTTCTCTCCCGAGTAAGCGACCCGAACCGCTGCGAGGTAGGCCGGATCGCGCTGGGCCAGCGAGTACGCGTCTTCGGAGCCGTGGTCACGCACCACTGAGAGCCCCCGATCGTCGATTCGGACAGCATGGCACAGTGCCCGGTCGTTCCCCGCACTGCTTCCCTTTCCGCGTCGCGTGCCGATTCCCCGTCCGCGTCGCCGCCAATCGGCGTCGCGCCGGAACTGCGCCGCTGCGCCCGTTGCGTGCCACGCGCGCAACGGCGCACGATGCGCGCGAGACGGTTGCCGCGGCACCAGCCCGCACGGACGCCGCAGACTGGAGTAATGGAAGAGTTCGCTTTCGACGGTGACGGCCCGGTGTGTCCGGCGTGCGGGGCCGAAATGACCCCCGACGGTGTGGACACCGCTCAGGGGCTCGAGTCCTGTCACCGATGTCCGCGCTGCAGACTGGTCGTCGTCGTTCCGGGCAACTGGGTGGAGTAGGTGTCAGCCGATGGCCATCCGGCTCGGGGCGTCACCGCATCCGAGTGCCCATGGATGCGCCGCTAGAGCGGGAGAACGCCGCCGCAGACCTACTGGCCGGGAGCCTGATACGCCGGCGTTTTCTTGGCGGCGTCGGACGGCTCCGGAACCTCGATGACCCCCAGAACGTCGGTCTCCCCGAAGGCGTAGTAGAAACTCTCGACCGACCGACCGACCGACCCACCCACCGATTTGAGGGCTGCGACCAGCGCCTCCCGACGGCCGGTTCCACCTTCGCGCATGAAGCCCCTGATGCCCTCGTCCACCTAGTTCGCTCCAAATAAATACTGGCTCATGGTCAGTCCCGTCCTGTGATGTGCAGGACGCGGACATCCGGAGCAATGCCCGAGACCTGTGTGCGGCAACCCGCCGAGGCACGGAAACGACGCTCGGTCCCCGAAGTGGCGCTGCGACACATGGTAGGCCCGCCTGTTCCCGGGGGCAACGGGGCGGCCGCCCAGCCTCAGAGGGCTTTCGACCCGGTGGTCGAGCTGGGCGAGACCCGAAGCGATGCTCCCAAGATTGACGAACAGGGCTTCGAAACTCAATCTTCAAAAATCCTCAATCATCTGACGAACACTCGACTATGTGTACGCAATGAGGTATCCTCGTAACATGACTAACCTCGCGGAAGACCTCAGGCAGGCGGCCGATGCCGTGGCCCTGCTGGGCTCGTCATGCGCTGACTTCTNATGCGCTGACTTCTCGGCCCTTCCTGATGCCGAGGTGTTGGCCGGTCAGAAGCGAATCGCTTCGATCCGCCGTCTCGTCGATACCTATGCCGCCTGGATGGCGGCGACCATCGCCGAACGTTCCCGACCGGAGCTCGGGCACTCGGGTTTGGCGGCGCAGCAGGGGTATCTCTCCCCGGAGGCCCTGATTCAGAACTCGACCGGCTCGTCCAAGGGCGACGCCTACAAGCTGGTCGCGGTCGGCACGATGATGGCCGATGCCGAGGCGGCCGACAGGCTGGTCGAGGCGGCGCTCTCGACGCCCGACGCGGATGCCGCCGAGGTCGCCGAGTTCGAGGCGAAGGTGCCGTGGCAGGCGCCGATCGCCCGGGCCGTCACCGCCGGCACGCTCTCGGTTGACGCGGCCGAGTCGATCCGCGCGGGGCTCGGCCAAATCGATGCGGCAGTTACCGCGGAGAAGCTCCGGGTGGCCCTGGCGGCGCTCCTCACCGAGGCGTCGTCACTGAATGCCGATCAGGTGTTCAAGCAGGCGAGACGGATGCGCGACCGGCTTGACGAGGCCGGCATCGCCGCCCGGGAGAAGCAGGCCTACGACGACCGCTACCTGCGGGTCTACCGGCTGGGCAACGGCAACGTACGACTGAACGGGCTGTTCGCGCCCGAAGACGGCGAGTTCGTGCTCTCCACGTTCGACTCGATCACGGGCCCGCGCCGCGGCGGGGTGCGGTTCGTGGATGCAGAGCGGGCAGCCTGGGCAAAGAAGATGCAAGACGACCTCCGCACGACCGAACAGATCGCCGCGGACTCCCTCGTGCAGCTACTCAAGATCGCCGGCGAGGCCGACCCGGGCCGGGTCTTCGGCGGCCGCCGCCCCTCGGTGCGCGTGATCGTGACCGAGAAGGCGCTGAAAGGTGGCCAGGCCGGTCAGACCGGTGAGACCGGGCAGCCGGGCCAGACCGGGCCGGCGCCGACGACCGTCCAGACTGCAACGGGCGAATCTGGGCCCGTCGAACCCGTCGAACCCGCCGAAGGGGCCGCTCATGGGCAGATCGAGGGCAACCCGGTCCCCATCTCGCAGGAGACCATCGACCGACTCCTCTGCGACACCGGAACCCGCGGCATCAAATTCGACGACAACGGCCAGATCATCAACGTCGGCCGCGACGATCGACTCTTCACCGAGAAACAGCGCGCCGCAATGGCAGTACGCGACGGCGGATGCCTCTGGATCGACTGTGAGAAACCGCCAGCGTGGGCAGAAGCGCATCACATCAACGAGTGGCTCAAAAACAACGGATGTACGGACCTTGCCGACGGGGCGCTCTTCTGCCATCCCCACCATCTGCTGCTGCACAACCAGCACTGGACGATCAGCCGCACCGGAACGCAGTACTGGCTGAGGCCACCGATCGAGGTAGACCCCAAGCAGACGCTGGTGGCGTTGCCGAGCAAGAGGGCAGCGCTGTAGCGCTTGGTCTCGACGGGCTCGATCCGCGTCGCGGGAACCTCGAGTGGGTTCCTGACCGGGTCTCGACGGGCTCGACCTGCGTCGCGGGCAGGGGCGGGTCAAGGGGCGGGGCAGTTGCTCCTAAGCCGGCATAGGCGATCGACCGCGACGCGGGATGAGCGTGGGTTCCGCGACTTCTCAGGGAGCGGTCCGTGGTTCCTGAGCGAGCGTTCCGGGACTCCCGTGTCTTCTCGTCACTGGCTGAGCAGCAACTCTCTCCCGAACGAATTCGACGGAGATTCTGCCCGAAACTGCCCCAGGAAGCCCAAAAATGTGGTTTCAGACCAGAATCTCCGTCGAATCGGTCCACCACCGGGCCCGGAGCTTCAGAGGCGGTAGCGGTATTCTCCGCGTTGCACGCGATTCCGGAGGGGCCGGGGCACGGCAACCACGCTGCTTCCGGATTCGAACGGGGGGAAGGTCTTGGTGGCAGCCGTCCCCGGCCATCGTCTGTAAGTACCGCGGTCTCGAGTCGTTGCGGTGGGGCTCCGACGACGTGCTCCCAGACCCGACCGACCGCCGCGGGCTTCATGCCGCACACCTACCGGGTCACGCATCCGGGCGTAGCCGAGCGGCAAGGCATCAGAGTCCGCGGCGAGGAGCTGTGGGCCAGTGTGGGCAAACGGCGTGACAAAACCTTGAGATCGTGTCGCCGATTAGCCCGCGACTCAGTGTTCGCACGGACTCTGACAGTTGTGCCCCCAGGCAGATTCGAACTGCCGCCCCTGCCTCCGGAGGGCAGTGCTCTATCCCCTGAGCTATGGGGGCCAGGGAAGACACTAGGTTATCAGCATCCGGGCAGGCGATGTTCCGCATCGAGTTCGACGGATGCGGTCGAGCCCGCCCGGCACACCACCCGAACTCGACCGGAAAGGCCGAATTCGGCAGGTTCGGGCAGGTTCAGGTGGGTTCCGCCGCGCGGTCCGCCCGGGCGTGTTACTGCAGGTTCGCGATCGCCGCGGAAACGAGTGACTCGGCGTCGCCCGGCTCGACGAACTCGCTCGAACCCACCGTGATCCAGTAGGTGGAGGTGAAGACCTGAGCCACACCAGAACCGCCGGCAGCCGAAAAATAGCCCTCGACGGCGGGCGGCGTGCCATACGTGGGAACGATCTGGCTGGAGCTGATGGCATCGTTCTTCAGCTGCGACAGCAGCACGTCGTTGGGCTGGGTCACCGAGACCTCGATCGTTCCGTCGCTGGATTGATTGAGCAGTCCGCAATTCAGCCCCTGGTACTCTGCCGCCGTCTGACCCGCGGCGATGGTCGGCTCGAAACCGGGGGCGGTGCCGTAGCTCGGGTTGAAGGCGTAGACGTCGTCGAGGGTGAGCACCTGGTCGCAGGTAAATGTGACCGGGGTGCCTGCTGCCGTGGGGGTGGGCGTCGGCGTCGCGGTGGGCCCCGGTGTCTGCGTCGCGTCCGACGTCGACCCGGGAGTAGCTGATGGCGACGCTGCCGACGGGCTGCTTTCCGGGGTGGAACCCGAACCGCAGGCAGCCAGCGCCACGACGGCGACCGTGCCGGTGGCAAGGAGAAGGGTGGTGCGCAGGAGCCGTCCGCGCGGGAGTCTGGGCGAGAGGGAGTGAGTCACGCTTGACCTTACCAAGAGGGTTGTCTGTGACCGGGCCGGTAAGCTTGCTAGTCGTGACTCCCGCTGAGCTTTCCCAATCCCTGCTAGACCTCATCCTCCAGTTGAGCGAGCGTCGACGCGAGGCCGGAATCGACGTGACCGACGTCAACCTGACCGGGGCGGATGTCACCCTCGAGCGTCCGAGAAACCGCGACCACGGTGATTGGGCCTCCAGCATCGCGATGAAGATCGCCAAGCCACTCGGCTCCAACCCGCGCGAGGTGGCCGCCGAACTGGCTGCCGGCCTGGAACAGCTTCCCGACGTGGCCTCGGTGGACGTCGCCGGACCCGGCTTCATCAACATCCGTCTCGAGGCCGCCGCCGCCGGCGCACTCGCCAAGACCATCGTCGATGCGGGCCCCGCTTACGGCACCGGGCACCTCTACGACGGCCTCAAGATCAACCTCGAGTTCGTGTCCGCCAACCCCACCGGCCCCATCCACATGGGCGGCGTGCGCTGGGCGGCCGTGGGTGACAGCCTGGCCCGGGTGCTGCAGGCGGAGGGCGCCGACGTCACCCGCGAGTACTACTTCAACGACCACGGCTCGCAGATCGACCGCTTCGCCCGCAGCGTGCTCGCCGGCTACCTCGGCGAGCCCACCCCCGAAGACGGTTACGGCGGCGCCTACATCGGAGACATCGCCGACCAGGTCGTGGCCAGCCACGAAGGCGACATCGCGGTGCTGGCCCGCGACGAGCAGCAGGAAGTGTTCCGCAGCGTCGGCGTCGATTTGATGTTCACCGAGATCAAGGAGAAGCTGCACGGCTTCGGCGTGGATTTCGACGTGTATTTCCACGAAGATTCCCTGCACGAGTCCGGCGCCGTCAACCGGGCCATCGAACGGCTGCGCGAACAGGGCCACATCTTCGAAGAAGACGGGGCCATTTGGCTGCGCACGACCACGTTCGGCGATGACCGCGACCGCGTCATCATCCGTTCCAACGGCGAACCGGCCTACATCTCCGGTGACCTCGGCTACTACCTCGACAAGCGTGAGCGCGGTTTCGACCAGAACCTGATCATGCTCGGCGCCGACCACCATGGCTATGTCGGCCGCATGATGGCCATGGTCGAGGCGTTCGGCGACGTGCCCGGTGTGAACCTGCAGATCCTGATCGGCCAGATGGTCAACCTGCTGCGCAACGGCGAACCGGTGCGGATGAGCAAGCGCGCCGGAACGATCGTCACCCTCGACGACCTCGTCGACGCCGTCGGCGTGGACGCCGGCCGCTACTCCCTAGTGCGCTCCAGCAGCGACACTCAGCTCGACATCGACCTCGACCTGCTCGGCAAGCGCACCAACGAGAACCCGGTCTTCTACGTGCAGTATGCGCATGCCCGTACCTGCTCGGTCGCCCGCAACGCGGCCACCGCGGGGGTGGAACGCACCGCATTCGCCCCGGAGCTACTCACCCACGACAGCGAATCGGCCCTGCTCGGCGTGTTGCAGGAATACCCGCGCGTCGTCGCGCAGGCCGCCGAACTGCGCGAGCCCCACCGTATCGCCCGCTACATCGAAGAGGTTGCCGGCTACTACCACCGCTGGTACGACAGCTGCCGGGTGATCCCGCTTGGCGACGAACCGATCACCGACCTGCACCGCACCCGGCTCTGGCTCAACGACGCCACCGGCCAAGTCATCCGCAACGGCCTCGGCCTGCTCGGCGTCTCCGCACCGGAACGCATGTAGGCATGGACGCGTCCGCCAGGAAATCCCGTCGTCGCGGGCTCGGGGCGTTCATCGTCGCGGGTCTGGTCGTGGTCGGGCTCGTCGCTGCTTTCTTCTTCGTCGACGGGGGCCTGCGCAGCTACGCCGAGGGCCAGATCGAGCAGGAGATCGCCTCGAACCTGCCCGACACCGTGACCGGGGACGTGGCCGTCTCCATCGGAGGCCTGTCGGTCATCGCGCAGTACCTCGGCGGCAGCTTCGACCGGGTGGCCCTGGAATCAGGCACCCTGACCGTGGACGGCGTGCCGGCATCCGTGCACGTCGTGGCGACGGATGTCCCGCTCGACCAATCCCAGCCCGTCGGCGACGTGCGCGGCATCATCGACCTCGAACCCGATGCCCTCAACACCCTGCTGAGCCAGGTTCTGCCGAGCAATGTCCCCGACGCCGGCGTCGAACTCGGGAAGGACGAGATCAGCTACAGCGGCAGCCTGGCGGTGGTCGGCTTCCCGATCGGCTACCGCGCCTCGGCGACGCCGAGCGTGGACGCCGACGCACTGCTGCTCACGCCGAGCGGTGCCAGCGTCACCTCAGGCGGCGGCAGCATCAACGCCGGCAACCTGCTGTCTCGTGTTCTGGGTGAGGAACCGCTCCGCATCTGCGTGGCCCAGTACCTCCCCGAGGGGGTCACCCTCGCCGGAGTGAACGTGACCGCGGATCGAGCGCGACTCACGCTGCAGTCGAGCTCGTTGACGCTGAGCCGACAGTCGTTGACCACCCTCGGCAGCTGCACCGCCGGTTGACCCCGCACTTCATGCCCTTGCAGCACGCCGACACGCTCGCACATCGTTCGGACCGTAATCAAACCGGGGCCTGACACGACGCCCGCGGGGTCGTACACTCGAGGTATCCGCCGGTCGCGCATTCGCCTTTTCGAGGAGGCACCATGACGTTGTTGCGCATTCAACACCCCGTGCCCGACTATGGCCGCTGGAAACGTGCCTTCGATCTGGACCCGGCCGACCGCCGCGGATCCGGGGTGATCCGCTATACGATTTTCCGCTCGGTGACTGATCCGAACTTCGTCATGGTCGACCTGGAACTGGGCACCATCCGGGAAGCGGAGAAGATGCTTCTCAAGATGCGGCGCATCTGGTGCAGCAGCGGCTCGAGCGTCATGATCGACCCGGAGGCGTGGATCGTCGACGTGGCCGAAACTGCCGCGCTGGTCTGACCGCAGCCCGCCACGCTGCCCAGCCCGCGCAGCCCGCCACGCAGCGGGACGTAACGCGATTCGGCGCGCACCGGCGCCGTTCGCTACACTCGGACCAGGTCCCCGGTCGCAGCCGACGGCATCCTTTCACTGGCTTCAGGGACCAATCCGGGTTCGCTCGCCACTCAGTGAGACACCCACTCGACATTTCCCGTGAGGTTTTCACCCGTGGCCACCAACCCGCTCGCCCCCGACTGGCTTTGCCTGCCCGACGACGCCAATGCGCTCGCCGATGGCCTCTGGCCGGCCACCATCGACCGCACCCCGCAGGGGCAACTCCTCATCGGCGGCTGCACCGCCCCCGCCCTGGCCGCCGAATTCGGCACTCCTCTTTATCTGGTCGACGAAACGGATGCCCGCGCCCGCGCGGCCTCGCTCCGCGCCGCCTTCGAGGCCGAGTTCGCCCGCATCGGCACGAGCGTGCACATCTACTACGCCGGCAAAGCGTTCCTGTCCACCGAGATCGCCCGTTGGATGCTGGCCGAAGGTCTCAACATCGACGTCTGCAGCGGCGGCGAACTCGCCGTGGCGCTGGCGGCCGGCAGCCCGCCGAACCGGCTCGGCTATCACGGCAACAACAAATCCCTGGCCGAGATCGACGAGGCCTGCCGCGTCGGCGTCGGCACCATCGTGATCGACAGCCTGGTCGAAATCGGGCGCGTCGCCGCGGCCGCCGCCCGGCACGGCATCGTGCAGGCCGTTCGGCTGCGCGTGAACAGCGGTGTGCACGCGCATACCCACGCATTCCTCGCCACGGCGCACGAAGACCAGAAGTTCGGCGTGACGCTCGATGACGCCGCGGCGCTGGTGGGCCTCATCCGGGCCGAGTCGAGCTTGGGCTTCCGCGGCCTGCACTGCCACATCGGCTCGCAGATCTTCGGCGCCGACGGCTTCGCCGAATCCGCGTCGCGCCTCCTCGCCGTGCACGCCGCCCTGCTCGCAGGCGGCCCCGTCCCCGAGCTGAACCTCGGCGGCGGCTTCGGCATCGCCTACACCCTGGCCGACACCCCCACCCCGATCGGCGAGCTCGCGGCCAGCCTGGCCGACATCGTCGCCGCGCAGTGCAGCGCCCTCGGCATCCCGGTGCCCGTGGTCGCCTTCGAGCCGGGACGTTGCATCATCGGCCCGGCCGGAATCACCCTCTACGAGGTCGGAACCACCAAGTCCGTCGACGTGGCCGGCAACCCGCGCCTCTATGTCAGTGTCGACGGAGGCATGAGCGACAACGTCCGCCCCGCCCTCTACGGCGCCGACTACACCGTGCGGCTCGCCGGCCGCGTGTCGGCGGCCGACCCGGTGCTGGTGCGCCTCGCCGGCAAGCACTGCGAGAGCGGCGACATCGTCGTCGACGCTGACTATCTCCCCGGCGACGTGGCCCCGGGCGACCTGGTGGCCGTCGCGGCCACCGGCGCCTACTGCTGGTCGCTGTCGAACAACTACAACTTCCTCGGCCGGCCGGCCGTGGTCGCGGTGGCCGGCGGCATCCCGCGGATGCTGGTGCGCGGCGAGACCATCGCCGACCTGCTCGCCCGCGACACCGGGGTCTCGGCCTCGACCGGCCCGACCACCGGCTCGACCACCGGCTCGACCGATCTACCGAAGGAACCCGCCCGATGATCGAATACCGCAATCTGCGCGTCGCGCTGCTGGGAGGCGGCTCCGTCGGCGCTCAGGTCGCCCGGCTGCTGCTCGAAAACAGTGAAGAACTCGCCAACCGGGTGGGTGCCAGCCTCGAGCTCGTCGGCATCCTGGTGCGCGACGTCGACGCCGAGCGCACCGTCGACCTGCCCCGCGAGCTGTTCACCACCGACGCCGAGACCCTGATCCTCGGCGCCGACGTCGTCATCGAGTTGATGGGCGGCATCGAGCCCGCACGCTCATACATTCTGATGGCGATCAACTCGGGGGCGGATGTCGTCACCGCCAACAAGGCGTTGCTGGCCACCCACGGGCCCGAACTCTTCGCCGCCGCCGACCAGGTCGGCGCACAGCTGAAGTACGAGGCGGCCGTGGCCGGTGCGATCCCGATCGTTCGGCCGCTCGGCGAGAGTCTCGGCGGCGACCAGGTCAACCGCATCCTCGGCATCGTGAACGGCACCACCAACTTCATCCTCGACCGGATGGACACTGAGGGGGACACCCTCGAGGAGGCTCTCGCCCTGGCCACCGACCTCGGCTACGCCGAGGCCGACCCGACCGCCGACATCGGCGGGTACGACGCGGCGCAGAAGGCGGCCATTCTGGCCAGCCTTGCCTTCCACACGACCGTGCCGCTCGCATCCGTCTACCGCGAGGGCATCACCGCCATCACGCCCGCGCAGATCGACTCAGCCCGCAAGGCCGGCTACGTCGTGAAGCTGCTCGCCATCTGCGAACGCCTCGTCGACGCCGAAAGCGGCCAGCAGGGCGTCTCCGCCCGGGTCTACCCGGCCATGGTTCACCGCAGCCACCCGCTCGCCTCCGTGCACGGCGCCAACAACGCGGTTTTTGTCGAAGCGGAGTCGGCCGGCAGCTTGATGTTCTACGGCGCCGGCGCCGGGGGAGTAGAGACGGCGTCCGCCGTGCTTGGAGACCTGGTGTCACTGGCCCGCCGCCACATCGCCGGTGGCCCCGGCGTTCCCGCGTCCCAGCACGCCGACCTGCCGGTCTTCGACATCGGCCAGATCGTCACGCGCTACGCCGTCACCCTGGAAGTCACCGACGAACCCGGCGTTCTCGCCACGCTCGCCAGCGTTTTCAGCGACCACGGCGTGTCCCTGGCCCTGGTCGAGCAGTCGATGACGCCGGCCCAGCCGGGCACCGCGAGTCGCTCCGCCGTCTCCGCCACGGCTACCCTAGTTATCGGAACGCACGAGGCTACGGAGGCCGCCCTGGCGGCCACCGTGACAGACCTCGCCGCGAACAGATTTGTCACCAATGTCGCATCCGTTTTGAGAGTTGAAGGAGCCTGATGTCCAGCGAACGAGAGACTCTGCCGAAACCAGTCGTGAAGACGGCTTCCCGGCAGTGGCGCGGCGTGCTGCGCGAGTACGCGGACCGCCTCAACATCACGGATGCGACGCCCATCATCACTCTCGGCGAGGGGGGCACCCCGCTGATTCCGGCTCCGGCGCTCTCCGTTCGCACGGGCGCGAAGGTCTGGATCAAGTACGAGGGCATGAACCCGACCGGTTCCTTCAAGGACCGAGGCATGACCATGGCCATCTCCAAGGCCGTCGAAGACGGTGCCAAGGCCGTCATCTGCGCGTCCACCGGCAACACCTCCGCGTCGGCCGCCGCCTACGCGACCCACGCCGGAATCCAGGCCGTCGTGCTGGTGCCCGAGGGCAAGATCGCCATGGGCAAGCTCAGCCAGGCCATCGCACACAACGCGCAGCTGCTGCAGGTGCAGGGCAATTTCGACGACTGCCTCGACATCGCCCGCGACCTCTCCGCGAATTACCCCGTGCACCTGGTCAATTCGGTCAACCCCGACCGGATCGAAGGCCAGAAGACGGCCGCCTTCGAGGTCGTCGAGGTGCTGGAAGACGCGCCGGACATCCACATCGTCCCCGTCGGCAATGCTGGCAACTACACCGCCTACACGCGCGGGTACACCGAAGAGCTCGAGCGCGGCGCCACTACGAAGCTGCCGCGCATGTTCGGGTTCCAGGCTGCTGGCAGCGCCCCGATCGTGCTCGGCCACCGCGTCGACCACCCGGAGACCATCGCCAGCGCCATCCGCATCGGCAACCCGGCATCCTGGGACCTCGCCCTCGCCGCGCGTACCCTGACCGACGGCTACTTCGGCGCGATCAGCGACGAAAAGATCCTCGAGGCCTACCGCATCCTGTCGGCCGAGGTCGGCATCTTCGTCGAGCCGGCCTCCGCGATCAGCGTCGCCGGCCTGCTCGAACGCGCCGAAGCCGGGCTCATCCCGGCCGGCTCCACCGTGGTACTCACGGTCACCGGCCACGGTCTGAAGGACCCGCAGTGGGCGCTCCGCACCGCAGACGGCTCCGACGTCAAGCCGACCATCGTGCCTGTCGACACCGCCGAAATCGCCAGCGTCCTCGGGCTGGTCCAGAAATGACCATCGCCGAGGCCCTCTCCGGCAAGTCGGTGCTCTCGGGCCGTTCCGTCACCGTGCAGGTTCCGGCGACCACGGCCAACCTCGGCCCCGGCTTCGACACCCTGGGTCTGGCCCTGGCACACCACGACCACCTCCAGGTCTCCGTTCGCGATGAGCCGGGCGTCACGGTCGAGGTGCACGGCGTCGGAGAAGGCGTGGTGCCCACCGATGAGACCAACCTCGTCGTGCGCGCCCTCATCCACGCCTTCGCCGCCTACGGCCAGGAACTGCCCGGACTGAACCTCGTTGCCCACAACGAGATCCCGCACGGCCGCGGCATGGGCTCGTCCGGCGCCGCCATCGTCGCCGGGATCATGGCCGCGAAGGGCCTGCTCGAGGGCATCGTCGACATCGACGCGGAGGCGCTCCTGGCCCTCGCGACTGAGATGGAGGGGCACCCCGACAACGTGGCGCCCGCCCTGTTCGGTGGTCTCACGATCGCGTGGATGACACCCGACGGACCGCGCCACAAGAAGCTGATGGTGCACCGCGGCGTCAAGCCGCTCGTGTTCGTTCCGGAGCACGCCATGTCCACGGCGCTCGCCCGCAGCCTGCAGCCCGAGAGCGTGCCGCACGAAGACGCCGTCTTCAACCTGTCGCGCTCGGCCCTGCTGATCGCGGCCCTGATCCAGAGCCCCGAACTGCTCCTCGCGGCCACCGAGGACAAACTGCACCAGAGCTACCGTGCCGCCGCCATGCCGGAGACCAACCGGCTGATCACCCTGCTCCGGGAGCACGGCTTCGCCGCCGTCGTCTCCGGCGCCGGCCCATCGATCCTGGTGCTGGCCAGTGACCCAGGGCAGCGACTCGTCGCGGCCGAGCTCGTCGCCGCCGAGTCCGAAACGCCCTGGCAGGCGCTGATGCTGGCCGTCGACGTGCTGGGTGCAACCGTCACCCGCACCGAGCGTTAGAGAAGCGAGTCCGAATCGATCGGTTGTGTCGCTCCCGGTCGGTCAGTCGACTGCACCGCCCGGGCAGTCTTCCTCGCAGGCGCAGCGCCCGATCCGGTGGTGAACCAATTCGACGGAGATTCTCGTGTGAAACCGCTCTTTCGGGTGAATCAGGTGCGATTTGGGCAAAATCTCCGTCGAATTCGTTCGGGACGCAGGCCGGAGCACCGAGCCGGTTGGACCCGGCAGCGGTGACTCATCGCTGACGGCTGTGAGGACTCACTCAGGTCAAGGAGTATCTGAAAGCCAAGGACACGCCGTATCCGGTCGGTCCTCGGCGTTCTTACGTTCTGCTACAGTAAAAGTGCACCCGATGGAACCGCGTAACGCCCGGCTCTCTTCTCCGGTGCATTCCCTGTAACTCACTGCTATCGCATCATCTATGCGTAGCTGTGTGTGTTCACTTCAATCCACATCACTTTGGGATTGGACCACCCGCAGCGCGTGAGACGCCGCAACAGCTTCCCTGGCCCGCTCGCATGACGCCAGGGGAAAGGACAATTTTCGTGACTGACGTCAACCTCCTCACCCCCGGTGCGGATTCCTCGCACCTCACCACCCTTCGCGTCGCCGAGCTTCTGGCTCTGGCGCTCGAGTTGGGTATCCCGGGTGCATCAAAGCTCCGCAAGGGAGAGCTCGTAGGAGCAATCACCGCCGAGCAGGCCAAGAGCGCATCCTCGGGTGTCTCCGCCGAGACCACGGCCGCCGAGGTCACGGCCGCCGACACCACGGCCGCCGTTCCCGTCGAAGAGGCGATTCCCGCGGCCGACGCCGCGACCGACGCGGCCTCGACCACCGACGTTGCTGCCAAGATCACCGTTGCCGCGCCGCGCAAGCGCGTGTCCCGCCGCGCCTCCACCGCGACCGCGGCTCCCGCGGTGGCGCACGTCAACGCTGACGGCGACCTGGGCATCGGCATGATCGTTCCGGATGACGCCGCGGCCCTCCGCCGTACCACTGCCCCCACCACCTATGCCGGCGCCTTGCCGGAGTCACCCGTGACCGAGACCGTAGTCCTGGCCACGAAGCCGGCCCGCCAGGCTCGCAAACGTGCCACGTCGGTCACCGTGAAGGCAGCGGCCGAAGCCGCCGCCGCCCCCATCGTGGACACCGAGGCCCCCACCGTTGAGACTGAAACAACCACCGAGGCTGCTGCCCCGGTCGAGGCGGTCGCCGAGACCGCAGTCGTGGCCGAGGAGACCCCCGAGATCACCGAGGCGGCACCCGAGACCACCGGTTCCGGCCGGTCGCGTCGCGGTAGCTCACGCGGTGGCCGCAGCGGCGGCGCCCGCAACAGCATCGATGCCCGCAACAGCATCGACGCGCGCAACAACGCCGACGAATTCGCCACGGAGACCGGAACCCAGTCCGGCACCGATACCGGCACCGAGACCGGAACCGAGCAGCACGCCCCGGTCGGGACCGTCGTCACTGATCAGGCCGAATCGACCGAGCGCGGCGACCACGCCGATCAGGGCGAACTGTCCGAGCAGACGGAACAGCCCCGACAGGGCCGCAACCGCAACCGCAGCCGCGGGGGCGACCGCACGCAGGGCGCCGAGCGTAGCGCCGAGCGCGGTGAGGAGACCGCCCGTCAGCAACGCCAGACCGGCAACCGCGGCCAGGGCCAGAGCCAGGACAATCAGAATCAGGACCGCAACCAGGGTCAGGACCGCAACCAGGGTCAGGACCGCCAGGCCCAGCAGAGCCAGGATCGCGCCCAGGACCGCCAGGACCGCCAGGAGCGTCAGGGTCAGGACCGCCAGGACCGCAACCAGGGCCAAGAGCGTCAGGGTCAGGAGCGCAACGCCGGTCCCGACCGCGCCGGACTCGAAGACGACCTGAACGGCCGTAGCAACCGCAACCGTTTCCGTGACCGCAAGCGTCGCGGCGTCACCACCGGCGACGACTTCGAGCCGGAGCTGAACGACGACGACGTGCTGATCCCCGTCGCCGGCATCCTCGACATCCTCGACAACTACGCGTTCGTGCGCACCTCCGGCTACCTGCCGGGTGCGAGCGACGTCTACGTCTCGCTCGGCCAGGTCAAGAAGTACAACCTGCGCAAGGGCGACGCCGTCGTCGGCTCCATCCGCCAGCCGCACGAAGGCGATCAGAGCGGACGCCAGAAGTACAACGCGATCGTCAAGGTCGACTCCATAAATGGCCTGACCGTCGAAGAGGCCGCGAACCGCGTCGAGTTCCAGAAGCTCACCCCGCTGTACCCGACGGAGCGGCTGCGCCTCGAAACCGAGCCGGGCAAGCTGACGCAGCGGATCATCGACCTGGTCGCCCCGATCGGTAAAGGACAGCGCGGCCTGATTGTCGCACCGCCTAAGGCCGGCAAGACCATCGTCATGCAGCAGATTGCTAACGCCATCGCCACGAACAACCCCGAGGTCCACCTCATGGTTGTCCTGGTCGATGAGCGTCCCGAAGAGGTCACCGACATGCAGCGCACGGTGAAGGGTGAGGTCATTGCCTCCACCTTCGACCGTCCCGCCGAAGACCACACCACGGTCGCCGAGCTCGCCATCGAGCGCGCCAAGCGTCTCGTCGAACTGGGCCACGACGTCGTCGTGCTGCTCGACTCGATCACCCGCCTGGGCCGCGCCTACAATCTGACGGCCCCGCCGTCGGGCCGGATCCTCTCCGGCGGCGTCGACGCGTCCGCGCTGTACCCGCCGAAGCGTTTCTTCGGCGCGGCGCGCAACATTGAGAACGGTGGCTCGCTCACCATCCTCGCCTCCGCCCTGGTGGAGACCGGATCCAAGATGGACGAGGTTATCTTCGAGGAGTTCAAGGGCACGGGCAACATGGAGCTCCGCCTGTCGCGCCACCTGGCCGACAAGCGCATCTTCCCCGCGGTGGATGTCAACGCATCCGGCACCCGGCGTGAAGAAATGCTGATGAGCGCGGACGAAGTCAAGATCACTTGGAAACTGCGACGCGCCCTCGCCGGGCTAGAACAGCAGCAGGCACTGGAGGTCATCCTCGGTCGTCTCAAGGAGACCACGTCCAACGTCGAGTTCCTGATGCAGGTTCAGAAGTCGATGCCGACCCTCGGTGGGTCAGACAAGGACCACTGATGTTCGAGTCTGTCCTGACTCTGCTGGCTGAGCACGATGAGCTCCAGTCTCAGCTGGCGGATCCCGAGCTGCACGCGAACCCGGCCCGATCGAAGAAGGTCAACCGTCGTTATGCCGAGCTCAGCCGCATCATCGCGGCCTGGCACGAGTGGAAAGAGATCGGCGAGAACCTCGATGCCGCGCGGGAACTCGCGGACGAGGACGCCGACTTCGCCGCTGAGATCCCCGGTCTGGTGGAGCAGCTGGAAAACGCGGCCGAAAAGCTACGGCGCCTGCTGATTCCGCGCGACCCGCTCGACGCCCGCGACGTGATCATGGAGATCAAGATGGGGGAGGGCGGTGCGGAATCCGCACTATTCGCCGCCGACCTGCTCCGCATGTACCTGCACTATGCGGAGTCGAAGCGCTGGAAAACCGAGATCATCGAGCAGACCACGAGCGACCTCGGCGGCATCAAAGACATTCAGCTCGCCATCAAGGGCAACGTGAGCGACCCTGCCGAGGGCGTCTGGGCGCACCTCAAGTACGAGGGGGGCGTGCACCGCGTTCAGCGAGTGCCGGCCACCGAGTCGCAGGGACGCATCCACACCTCCGCCGCCGGCGTGCTCGTCTTCCCTGAGGTCGACGAGCCCGAAGAGGTCGAGATCAGTGCGAACGACCTCAAGATCGACGTGTACCGGTCGAGCGGCCCCGGCGGCCAGTCCGTGAACACGACCGACTCCGCCGTGCGCATCACACACCTTCCGACCGGCATCGTCGTGGCCATGCAGAACGAGAAGAGCCAGCTGCAGAACAAGGAAGCCGGCATGCGCGTTCTGCGTGCCCGCGTTCTTGCCCGGCAGCAGGAAGAAATCGACGCCGCCGCCTCCCTCGTGCGCAAGGGCCAGATCCGCACCATGGACCGGTCCGAGCGCATCCGCACGTACAACTTCCCGGAGAACCGGATTGCGGACCACCGCACCGGCTACAAGGCCTACAACCTGGATACGGTCATGAACGGCGCCCTCGACGCCGTGATCGACTCCTGCATCACGGCCGACGAAGCCACCCGGCTGGCCGAGATCGGTGATCACGACTGATCAACCCCGCACACAGCGGTTGCCCAGCCGTCGGTCTCTCGTAGTCTGGAGAGAACGGAGGCTGGGCTTTTCGCATCCACCGTTCGACAACGAGGCGAGGATGCTGATGGAATCCCTGACGAGTCACACCGACTACGGCGATGTGAGCCTGACCGAGGCGCAGGTGAACTCTGACCCGATGCTCGAGTTCGCGACCTGGCTGGCGGCCGCTGAGGGAGCCGGGCTGTATGAGCCGAACGCCATGGTCGTTGGCACCATCGACCCCGACGGGCGGCCGAGCAGCCGCACGGTTCTGCTCAAGGGGCTCGACGGCAGCGGGTTCGAGTTCGTCACCAACTACGACTCGCGCAAGGGGCGCGCGCTCCGGAAAAATTCCGGTGTGACGCTGCTATTCCCCTGGTATCCGATGCAGCGCCAGGTGATCGTCTACGGCACTGCCCACGCCACGGATGCCGCCGTCAGCGACGCCTATTTCGCGCGTCGTCCGCGGCCCGCCCGCATCGCCGCCCTGGCCAGTGAGCAATCGGAACCGATCGTGAGCCGCGAACTGCTCGAAGAG
Source organism: Cryobacterium sandaracinum (assembly GCF_004403415.1). NCBI lineage: Bacteria > Bacillati > Actinomycetota > Actinomycetes > Micrococcales > Microbacteriaceae > Cryobacterium > Cryobacterium sandaracinum. The sequence goes on along the minus strand of NZ_SOGO01000024.1, from coordinate 24,816 downwards.
CAGGTGCGCGCGGTCGAGCAGCGTTACCCCGACGACATGGAGATCCCGCGGCCCACCGACTGGGGCGGGTTCCGGGTCATTCCGCACGCGATCGAGTTCTGGCAGGGCCGCACGTCCCGGCTGCACGACCGCCTGCGTTTCACGGCGCTGGAGGGCGGAGGCTGGGCGCTGGAGCGCCTCCAGCCGTAGCGCCCGCCAGGGCAGCGACGATCGCTGCGCCGGCAACGGCGGCTGCGGTGGCTACTCGGCGAGGTCGGAGTAGTGGATGGCCGCCACGTCCGGGTGCGCGCGCAGTCGGCTCTTCAGGGCGTTCTCCCCGTAGGTGGAGAAGATCGGGTTGTTCGGGTCGGCTGTGACCCCGGGCGCCTCGAGGGAGTCCGGCAGGCTGAGCAGCGGGATGGTCGCGTCGAGCGCGGGGCCGAAGAAGAACGGAATCGAGACCCGGTCGTCTCCGATCAGAGGCGAGATCACCCGGTGCACGGTGGCCTTGAGGTAGCCGTTCGTGGCCACCTCCAGCAGCTCGCCGATGTTGACCACGAAGGCGCCGTCGAGCGGGGGAGCGTCGATCCAGTCGCCATCCTTCTCCACCTGCAGGCCACCCTTGCCGGGTTCGACGAACAGGAGGGTCAGCACCCCGGAGTCCTTGTGCGCGCCGACGCCCTGCCGGGGAGTGGGATCGGATTTGCCGGGGTAGCGCACGATCTTGATCAGGGTGAACGGCTTCTCGGCGAAGGCCGCGTCGAACACGTGCTCGTCGGCACCGAGCGACAGCGCCCAGGCCTGCATCAGGCGGAGGGCGACCGCGGTGAGCTCTTCGCGCCAGAGGGTCATCACTTCTCGTAGCGCGGGGAGAGTGGACGGCCACTGGTTCGGTCCCTCGAGACGCCGGAAGGCGGCATCCGTGGGCCGCGGAAGTGCCGGGCGCTCCGGCCCGATGTCAATCTGCTCGCGCCAGTCAACCGTACCCTGGGTGAGCTCGCCGCCCACGCGGGTGTAGCCGCGGAAGTGCGGGCTCCGCAGATTCTCGATCGCCATCTTGTCGGCTTCGGGGAGGGCGAAGAAGGCTCGGGCGGTGCGCATGACTCGATCCGTGAGGTCCGCGGGCACGCCGTGACCGGTCAGGTAGAAGAACCCGAAGGAGTGGGTGGCCTCCCGCAGATCGGCTCGAAAAGCCTCCGCCTCCGCATCGCCCCGGTCAAGCCGCGAGAGGTCGAGTACGGGGAGGGTGAGGGCGGCGGTATCGGTGGTCATTGGTCTCTGTCCCTCAGTCGTCGCCGGGCAGCAGCCCGCGGGCGGATTCGATGGTATCGGTCTTGGCCGGCTGCACGATGGCCGGGATCCCCAGCAGCAGCGACTTGGGTGGGGCATCCCGGGTCACCACCGCGTTGGCGCCGATCGTACTCCAGGCGCCGATGACGATGGGCCCGAGCACCTTGGCGCCGGCGCCGATCGTCACCCCGTCGTGCAGGGTGGGGTGCCGCTTCTCCCCCCGGGCCACCCCGTGCCGGGTCTTCCCGCCGAGGGTGACCCCGTGGTAGAGCATCACGTCATCGCCGATGTCCGAGGTCTCCCCGATCACCACGCCCATGCCGTGGTCGATGAACAGCCTTCGGCCGATGCGGGCGCCGGGGTGGATCTCGATCCCGGTCAGGAACCGGGTGAACTGCGACAGGAGCCGGGCCGGGAGCCGCAATCCGGCCTCCCACAGCCGGTGGGACACTCGATACGACCACACGGCGTGCAGACCGCTGTACGCCAGGAACACCTCGATGTTGCTGCGGGCGGCCGGGTCGTGGGCGCGCGCCATCGCCAGGTCCTCACGGATGCTCGAAAAGACACCCATTCGCTGCGTCGCCGGCCCGGTTTCGCCGACTAGTCCAGCAGGTCCTCGTAGAGCACCGTGGAGAGGTACCGTTCGCCGAAACTCGGCATGATGGCCACGATGGTCTTGCCGGCGTTCTCGGGGCGCTTGGCCTGTTCGATTGCCACCCAGACAGCCGATCCGCCGGAAATGCCGGAGAGGATGCCCTCATCCGTTGCCAGCGCGCGCGCCGTGGACACGGAGTCGGCGAGCGTGACGTCGGTGACCTCGTCGTAGACGTGCGTGTCGAGAACGTTCGGTATGAAGTTGGCGCCGAGACCCTGGATCTTGTGCGGTCCGGGCTTGCCGCCGGTGAGGATGGGTGAGTCGATCGGCTCGACGCCGACGATGCGTACGGATGGCTTGCGTTCCTTGAGCAGCTGGCCGGTGCCCGTGATGGTCCCTCCGGTGCCGATTCCGGCGACGAGGATGTCGACGGCTCCCGCGGTGTCGTCCCAGATCTCGACGCCGGTGGTCGCATAGTGGATGGCCGGGTTGGCCGGGTTGTCGAACTGGCGGGCCAAAATCGCCCCGGGGGTGGCGGCCGCGATTTCCTCGGCCGTCGTGACCGCGCCGCGCATGCCGTCGGAGCCCGGCGTCAGCACGATCCGGGCGCCGTAGGCGCGCAGCAGCTGGCGGCGTTCGCGGCTCATGGTCTCCGGCATCGCCAGGATGACCGTGTATCCGCGGGCGGCGCCCACCATGGCGAGAGCGATCCCGGTGTTGCCGCTGGTACCCTCGACAATGGTTCCACCCGGAGCCAGCTCGCCCGAGGCCTCGGCCGCATCGACGATCGCGATCCCGATCCGGTCCTTCACACTGCCCGAGGGGTTGTAGAACTCCAGTTTCACCAGCACGGTCGCGTCGAGGCCGGCGGTGAGTCGGTTTAGCTTGACCAGAGGGGTCTTGCCGACTGCAGCAGTGATATCGGAGTAAATCTGTGCGGGCATCGGTGGTCGCCTTTCGATCGGGGTCAGGAACCTCGCCCAGCCTACGGCTCCGGCATTGGGCGTGTGCGTGCGTTACATTTCAATACGTGACAACTTCGCACGGCCACCATTCCATTCCCATCAGCTCAATTCCTACCGACATTGTTCCCACCGACATTGCCGAATTGCGCACCCGGGCCATCGACTCCCTTTCCCAGGCGGGGATCAGCGACCCCGACGTCGACGCCGATCTCCTGATCGGTCACGTTCTCGCCCAGAGCCGCGGCCAGGTGCAGGCCGCCGCCATCCTGCGCACCGCCCTGGTCTCCACGGATGCCGCTGCCATCCGTGAACTCGTTCGTCGCCGCTGCCTGCGCGAGCCGCTGCAGCACATCACCGGGCGGGCACCCTTCCGCTCCCTCGACCTGTTCGTCGGACCGGGCGTGTTCGTTCCCCGCCCCGAGACGGAGCAGGTGGCGCAGTTCGCCATCGACGCGCTCCGGGCACTGCCCGACGCGGAGCCGATCGGGGTGGACCTCGGCACCGGTAGCGGCGCGATAGCCCTTTCCCTGGCGGTCGAGGTGCCGAACGCGCGCATCTGGGCGGTCGAGAACTCGCCGGAGGCCTTCCCCTATACCTCCCGCAACTTCGAGCAGGTAGCCGCGCCGAATGCCACGCTGGTGTTCGGCGACCTCACCGAAGAGCTCACCGAACTCGACGGAACCGTGGCCGTGGTCATCTCCAACCCGCCCTACATTCCGACGGATGCGATCCCGCGCGACCCCGAGGTACGCCTCTTCGACCCGGCCCGCGCCCTGTTCGGCGGCCCCGACGGGCTCGACGTGGTGCGGCACGTCTCCCGCACGGCCCTGCGCCTCCTGCGTCCTGGCGGCCAGATCGTGATCGAGCACGGTGAGTTGCAGGGGGCGCAGATCCGTGCCCTCCTGGCCGCCGACGGCTGGCGCGTCCCGGCCACTCACCGCGACTACACCACCCGCGACCGCGCCACCACGGCCCTCGCCCCCGTTCCCGCCGATCGGTGAGGGCGGTTCCCTCTGGGCGGCTGCAGTAGAATCAGGCACAATGACTCGCATCTATGACTGCTCGGTTGACACGGAATACGCGGCCGGCATGAGGCTCGCGCGCTCGGCCATCGGTCGCGGCGCGCTCGTTGTCATCCCCACCGACACGGTCTACGGCGTCGCCGCGGACGCCTTCGACCCGGAGGCGGTGCAGCGCCTTCTCGACGCCAAGGGCCGCGACCGTTCCTCGCCGCCGCCCGTGCTGATCCCCGGAATTCCCACCCTCGACGCCCTGGCCCAGAACATTCCGCAACCGGTGCGCGAGCTCGTCGCCGTGTTCTGGCCCGGTGGTCTGACGGTGGTGCTGAACGCCCAGCCGTCGCTCGCCTGGGACCTCGGTGACACCCGCGGCACGGTGGCCCTTCGGATGCCGAGCAACCCGGTTGCCCTCGACCTCCTCTCCGAGACGGGACCCTTGGCCGTGTCATCCGCCAACACCAGCGGCCGGCCCTCCGCGATCGACGCGGAAGGCGCCGAAGAGATGCTCGGCGGCAGCGTGGCCGTCTACCTCGACGGCGGAACGGCCGGACTCGGCTACGAACCCATCGGCGACCGGCCCGGGGATACCTCGTCGACCATCGTGGATGCCTCCGGCTTCGACTCCAACGGTGGCAAGGTCGTCATCGTGAGGAACGGCGTGATCTCACGGGAGGCCATCGAAGGCGTCATCGGAGAGGCGCTCGCGCCGATCGGGTTCGGCGCGCCTGCGGACAAGCCCGCTGCCGAAACCACCACCGAGTCGGCCACCGAGCCCGTCACCGAAGTGAGGGCCGAACCGGTCGATCCCACGGCAGACGCTCGATAGCCATGACCGTCTTCGTCCTGCTCAGCCTGGTCTCGGCCCTGGTGACCTTCGGGTTCTCAGTTCTTGTACTCAAGCTCAGTCACCGCTACCGCCTCTACCCGAAGATCCGCGAGCGCGATGTGCACACGCGGCCCACGCCCCGCCTCGGCGGAATCGCGATCTTCGTCGGCATCGTCGCCGCCTTCGGTGTGGCCTACCTGGTTGCGGCCCGCTTCGCGCCGCTGCGACTCATCTTCAGTGACCCCCAGCAGATCCTCGCCATCCTGGGTGCAGCCCTGCTGATCGTGCTGCTGGGAGTGGCCGACGATCTCTGGGACCTCGACTGGATGACCAAACTGGCCGGGCAGTTCATCGCTGCCGGCCTCATCGCCTGGCAGGGCGTGCAGGTGTTGTCGCTGCCGATCGGCGGCCTGACCGTCGGGTCGTCCTGGATGTCGATCCTGATCACCGTGATCGTGATCGTGATCGTGATGAACATGATCAACTTCATCGACGGGCTCGACGGACTCGTGGCCGGCGTCGCGCTCATCGCGAACGGAGTGTTCTTCCTCTACAGCTACCTGCTGGCCCGGGACACCTCCCCGAGCAACTACTTCAACCTCGCCTCACTGATCGCTGCCGTCCTGGTGGGTGCCTGCGTCGGCTTCCTGCCGCTCAACTGGCGGCCGGCGAAACTGTTCATGGGTGATGCGGGCGCCCTCCTGGTGGGTCTGCTGATGGCCACGTCCGCGATCGCGATCACGGGCCAGGTCGACCCGACCGCCGTGAACCGGTCGCAGCTCTTCCCGGCGTTCATCCCGATCATCCTGCCCGTCGCCATCCTGATCATTCCGCTTCTCGACTTCGGTCTGGCGGTGTTCCGGCGCGTCCGGGCCGGCAAATCACCCTTCAGCGCCGACCGCAAGCACCTGCACCACCGGCTACTGGACATGGGCCATTCGCACCTGCATGCCGTTTTGATCTTCTACGGCTGGACCGCGGCGGCATCCGTCGGTTGCCTGCTCTACTTTCTGCTCCCGGTGTATTTCGGGCTGCCCACCTGGTATGCCACAATTTTCCTGATCGTCGCGCTGCTGATCTGCACCCTCGTCACGCTGGCTCCGTTGAGTCGGCGCAAGGCCGTCGAGTCCGCCAGCCAACTCGCCCGAACGGCCGAACACAGAGAAGAAATCGCCCGACTCGACCGCCTCGATGAGGCGTCGGCGACGGTGGAGGAAAACGTATGAACGCACCCGATCCCACCAGCTTGCCCACCACGCTCCGAGCGGTGCCATCGAACGCCAGGGGAGTCCTGACCGCAGTCCTTCGATACACAGGCTTCCTCGCGATTGCCATCGCGATCGTCGGCGGCGGACTCGGCTACCTTTTCGCGTCAACCGAAGGCCTCATCAGCGCCTTCATCGGCACCGCGCTTGCCGTGCTGTTCGCTTCGATCACTGCCGTGAGCATCATCGGGGCCATGCGGTTCGACATTGCCGCTTTTTTCGGCATCGTGATGGGGGCATGGCTGCTGAAAATCGTCGTGTTCATCGTGATACTCGCTCTGCTTCGGGATGCTTCCTTCGTGCAGACGACAGTTCTGTTCATCACCGTCATTGCCGGAGCCATCGGCACCATGATCGTCGACGTCCTGGTGGTCTTCCGCTCCCATTTGGGCTACGTGAGTGACGCCGTGCTCCCAAAAAAATCCGACCACCCCAGGTCCTGACCGGAACAGGGGCGGTCGATTAGTCGCCGTGAGCGAAAGTTGATAGAGTCAAAAAACTGTCACCGGCCGCAGTGCGATCCACTGCGCCACAGACCACACTTGACCATTGTCGCCGTTGTGCATCCGCACAGAAACAGGAGATAGCGCTGTTGTATTACGCTGCGAACTTACTGGTTCCCATGGCTACCGGCGATGAGTTTCAGGCTCCGGGCATCAGTGAGTTCCTTGGTCTCCCCGCGTTGTTCTTTGAGGGAACGCCCTTCGAGATCAACCGGATCATCCTGGTCCGCATCCTCGCCGTAGCCGTGATGCTCCTGCTTTTCTGGCTCGCCCTGCGCAAACCATCCCGAGTCCCTGGCCGCGGTCAGAGCATCGCCGAGCTTGCACTGGGTTTTGTCCAGGTGCAGATCGCCGATCAGATCCTCGGCAAGGAGATGGGTCGCCGTTACCTGCCCCTGTTGGCCGGCATGTTCTTCGGCATCCTTGCGATGAACGTCACGGGCGTAATCCCGGCCCTGAACATCTCGGGCACGGCACTCATCGGCATGCCCCTGCTGCTCGGTCTCGTCGCCTACGTCGTGTTCATCTACGCGGGTATCAAGCAGCTCGGCGCCGCCAAGTTCTTCAAGAATTCGCTCTTCCCGGCCGGTGTGCCGTGGCCGATCTACATCTTGCTCGCCCCGATCGAGTTCATCAATATCTTTATCGTGCGGCCGATCTCGCTCGCTTTGCGACTCCTGCTCAACATGATGGTCGGACACCTCCTGCTCGTGCTGTGCTTTGGGGCGACGAGCTTCTTCATCTTCACTGCAGGTGGCTGGTTGGGGCTCTTCGGAATCGGGACGCTGGCGTTCGGGTTCATCTTCACTTTCGTCGAGTTCGCCGTGTTCATCCTCCAGGCGTACATTTTCACCCTCTTGACCGCGGTGTACGTCCAACAGGCCGTGGCTGAAGAGCACTGACACACACAACTGCGTCGACCGACGTCGTTTTCGATTGAAAGGACACACATAGTGGAATCCACCATTCTTGCCGAGATCACCGGCAATATCGCCACCGTAGGCTACGGTCTTGCCGCGATCGGCCCGGGTATCGGCATCGGTATCGTCGCCGGAAAGACCGTTGAAGCCATGGCTCGCCAGCCCGAACTCGCAGGCCGTCTCCAGGTCACCATGTTCCTCGGCATAGCGTTCACGGAGCTCCTTGCATTCATCGGTGTAGCCGTCTTCTTCATCTTCGTCTAGGGATCGCCACCATGCCTGAGCTTGTTCTGGCAGCAGAAGCGGAAACGAATCCGTTCCTTCCTGCCATCTACGACATCACCTGGTCGGCTGTTGTCTTCCTGGTCGTCATGGTCTTCTTCGTGCGCTTCGCGATCCCGCGCTTCCGCCAGATCCTCGACGATCGTGCGGAGGCCATTGAGGGCAACATCGCCAAGGCAGATGATGCGCAGCGCAAGGCCGAAGCTGCTCTCGAGCAGTACACGACCCAGCTGGCCGAGGCGAGGGCCGAGGCCGGCAGGATCCGCGACGCCGCCCGCGTCGACGGACAGACGATCGTGAACGAGCTCAAGGAGCAGGCCGTCATCGCCGCCGCTCGGGTAACCGCGACGGCGAAGGCTCAGATCGTGGCCGAACGACAGGCCGCAGTGATCTCCCTGCGCAGCGAAGTCGGCACACTGGCCATCGACCTGGCCTCCGGCGTCATCGGCGAAAGCCTGACCAACGACGAAAAGGCCAGCGGCATCGTCGACCGATTCCTGGCTGACCTCGAGGCCTCGGAGAAAGTGGTCCGGTAATGGGTAGCGCCACCAGGGAAGCCTTAGTCTCAACACGGGCGGTTCTGTCCCGTCCCGGGGGAACGAACGTCCTCGCGACCGGCGTCAATTTGTTGAACTCCGGTCGTGTGATTGGCCACACGTCACAGCTCCGGTCGGCTTTGGTCGACCCGTCAGCGGATGCGGCGGCGAAGGCCACCCTCGTGAGCGCAATCTTCTCGGGCGCAATGACGCCGACCGCGCTGGAGCTGCTTCAAGCCGCCTCCGCCGCACGCTGGTCGAACCACACCGATCTTCTGGCCGGCATCGAAGACCTCGGCCTGCGGGTGATTGCGTCTTCGGCCACGGTCCCAGGGCAGGTCGCGGAGGAACTGTTCGCGTTCGGCAAGACCGTGTCGTCCAACGGCGAGCTCGAGCTCGCCCTCGCCTCAAAGCTCGGCACCACAGCGGCCAAGGTGAGTGTTGTTGACGCCCTCCTGGCCGGCAAGGTCTCCGAACAGACGCTCGCGATTGTTCGACACCTGGTGCAGCAGCCCCGCGGCCGCCGCATCGGAGAATTGCTGCGCTACGCCGCATCCATCGTCGCGGACCAGTCGGACAGCTCGATCGCCACGATCACGTCGGCCGCCGCGTTGGCTCCGGAGCAGGTTGATCGCCTTCGAGCCAGCCTCACGGTGCGCTATGGGCGTCGGCTCACGATCAATGAGGTTGTCGACCCCGAAATTGTCGGGGGCGTCCGCGTTCAAATCGGTGACGACGTCATCGATGGCAGCATTGCCACCCGCCTTAAAGATCTGAGAATCCAGCTCGCTGGCTGACCGCTTCAGTCAGTACCACACACCTCGGGACGGCAGCGTCTCGTGCACGACAGAACCTGTACACCCAGTACAGAAAAGGGAAGATGATGGCAGAACTAACGATCAGCCCCGATGAGATCCGTGACGCTCTCCAGGACTTCGTGAAGTCCTACGAGCCGAACAAGACCGCGACGACCGAGGTTGGCTACGTCACCACGGCCGGCGACGGCATCGCGCACGTCGAGGGCCTTCCCAGCGTGATGGCGAACGAGCTCATCACGTTCGCGGACGGCACCCTCGGCCTCGCCCAGAACCTGGACGAAGACGAGATCGGCGTCGTCGTTCTCGGCGAGTTCGCCGGCATCGTCGAGGGCATGGAGGTGCACCGCACTGGTGAGGTCCTCTCCGTACCCGTCGGCGACGGCTACCTCGGCCGCGTCGTCGACCCGCTGGGGGCGCCCATCGACGGGCTCGGCGAGATCAAGAGCGAAGGCCGCCGCGCGCTGGAGCTACAGGCACCCGGCGTGATGGACCGCAAGTCGGTTCACGAGCCCATGCAGACCGGAATCAAGGCCATCGACGCCATGATCCCGATCGGCCGCGGCCAGCGTCAGCTGATCATCGGAGACCGCCAGACCGGCAAAACCGCGATCGCGATTGACACGATCATCAACCAGAAGGCCAACTGGGCGACGGGCGACGTGAACAAGCAGGTTCGTTGCATCTACGTCGCCATCGGTCAGAAGGGTTCCACGATCGCCGCCGTCAAGGGTGCGCTCGAGGATGCCGGAGTCATGGAGTTCACGACCATCGTCGCGTCCCCGGCCTCCGACCCGGCCGGCTTCAAGTACCTCGCCCCGTACACCGGCTCGGCCATCGGTCAGCACTGGATGTACGCCGGCAAGCACGTCCTCGTCATCTTCGACGACCTGTCCAAGCAGGCCGAGGCCTATCGTGCGGTGTCGCTGCTTCTGCGCCGCCCGCCGGGACGTGAGGCGTACCCCGGTGACGTGTTCTACCTGCACTCCCGTCTGCTCGAGCGTTGCGCCAAGCTGTCCGACGCCCTCGGTTCCGGATCGATGACCGGCTTGCCGATCATCGAGACCAAGGCGAACGATGTCTCTGCCTACATCCCGACCAACGTGATCTCGATCACCGACGGCCAGATCTTCCTGCAGTCCGACCTGTTCAACGCCAACCAGCGTCCCGCGGTCGACGTGGGCATCTCGGTCTCCCGAGTCGGCGGTGACGCTCAGGTCAAGTCGATCAAGAAGGTCTCCGGCACTCTGAAGCTCGAGCTGGCGCAATACCGGTCGCTCGAGGCCTTCGCGATGTTCGCCTCCGACCTCGACGCGACGAGCCGTCGCCAGCTCGGTCGTGGCGCACGCCTGACCGAGCTGCTCAAGCAGCCGCAGTACTCGCCGTACCCCGTCGAAGACCAGGTCGTCTCGATCTGGGCCGGCACGAACGGCAAGTTCGACGAGGTGCCCGTGGCCGACGTCCTGCGCTTCGAGCGTGGCCTGCTCGACCACCTGGGCCGCACCACGAGCGTACTCACGACACTGCGCGACACCAACGTTCTCGACGACGCGACCATCGCGACGCTCGAGATCGAGGTCGACAAGTTCAAGCAAGGATTCCAGACGGGCGAGGGCAAGCCGCTCGCCTCGGTGGGCAAGGAAGTCTTCGAGGCGATTCCCGCTGACAAGGTCAACCAGGAAAAGATCGTCAAGCACCGCCGCTAAGTGACATCGGCCGCGCTCCCGACTCGTTCGAGCCGCGGGGCGCGGCCGGCATCACTCGATCGTCCGCACCAATTCAGCACTGACAAGGAAGCACAGGAGACACATGGGAGCGCAACTTCGGGTCTACCGGCAGAAGATCAAGTCTGCCCAGACGACTAAGAAGATCACTCGGGCCATGGAGTTGATCTCTGCCTCGCGCATTCAAAAGGCCAAGGCTCGCGTCGCCGCGTCAACCCCGTTCGCTCGTGCCGTCACGCAGGCGGTGTCCGCGGTAGCGACGTACTCGAATGTCGCCCACGTGCTCACGACCGAACCGGAGAAGATCGAGCGCGCTGCGGTCGTCATCTTCGCCTCCGACCGTGGTCTCGCGGGGGCGTTCAGCTCGCAGGTGCTGCGTGAGGCCGAATCGCTCAGCGAGCTGCTGCGCAGCCAGGGTAAGGACATCGTCTACTTCCTGGTGGGTCGCAAGGCCGCGTCGTACTTCAATTTCCGCCGCCGCGTCTCCGAGCGCATTTGGACCGGTTCCACCGATCAGCCGCAGTACGAGACCGCATGCGATATCAGCGACGCGCTGCTCGAGGCCTTCCTCCGCGAAGCGGACGACGGTGGCGTCGACGAGATTCACGTCGTCTACAACCGGTTCGTCAGCATGGTCACCCAGCTTCCTCAGGTTGTCCGGCTGCTTCCCCTCGAGGTCGTGGAGGGCGGTGAGGAGCCTGGTGATAATCAGGTCCTGCCACTCTATGAGTTCGAACCGGACGTTGAAACGGTGCTGGACTCGCTCCTGCCCGTCTACATCGAGAGCCGTATCTTCAACTCCATGCTGCAGTCCGCCGCAGCCGAGCACGCCGCACGTCAGAAGGCCATGTCATCGGCCTCCGACAACGCGGACAAGCTAATCAAGGACTACACCCGGCTGTCCAACAACGCCCGGCAGACCGAGATCACGTCGCAGATTTCCGAGATCGTGGGTGGAGCCGACGCGCTCTCATCCGCCAAGCACTAAACCAGAGAAGAGAGAGCTATGACTGACACCGCAACCGCGCCAGTCCATGCACCGGTCGAGACCGTGGCCGTGGGCCGGATCGCCCGGGTCACGGGCCCGGTCGTCGACATCGAGTTCCCGCACGACTCGATTCCGGGCATGTACAACGCACTGAAGACCACCATCGTCATCGGTGATGTGTCGACCGTGATCACGCTCGAGGTTGCCCAGCACTTGGGCGACGACCTCATTCGCGCCATCGCGCTGAACCCGACCGACGGTCTGGTTCGTGGCCAGGAGGTCCGGGACACCGGCTCGCCCATCACGGTTCCCGTCGGGGACGTTACCAAGGGGCGCGTGTTCAACGCCATTGGCGAGGTGCTCAATGCGGAGCCCGGCGAGAAGATCGAAATCACTGAGCGCTGGCCCATCCACCGCAAGCCACCGCCCTTCGACCAGCTGGAATCCAAGACGCAGCTGTTCGAGACCGGCATCAAGGTCATTGACCTGCTCACCCCGTACGTCTTGGGTGGAAAGATTGGCCTGTTCGGTGGTGCCGGCGTCGGCAAGACCGTTTTGATCCAGGAAATGATCCAGCGTGTCGCGCAGGACCACGGTGGAGTGTCCGTGTTCGCCGGTGTCGGTGAGCGCACCCGTGAGGGCAACGATCTCATCCACGAGATGGAAGAGGCGGGCGTCTTCGACAAGACCGCCCTCGTGTTCGGCCAGATGGACGAGCCGCCGGGGACGCGTCTGCGCGTCGCCCTCTCCGCGCTCACCATGGCCGAGTACTTCCGCGATGTTGCCAAGCAGGATGTGTTGCTCTTCATCGACAACATCTTCCGGTTCACTCAGGCTGGCTCTGAGGTGTCGACCCTTTTGGGCCGTATGCCCAGCGCTGTGGGCTACCAGCCGACCCTGGCCGACGAGATGGGCATCCTGCAGGAGCGCATCACGTCGACCCGTGGCCACTCGATCACGTCGCTCCAGGCCATCTACGTGCCTGCTGACGACTACACCGACCCGGCCCCGGCGACCACGTTCGCCCACCTCGACGCCACCACCGAGCTGTCGCGTGAGATCGCTTCGAAGGGCCTCTACCCGGCCGTCGACCCGCTCACCTCGAGCAGCCGTATCCTCGACCCCCGCTACCTGGGTGCCGATCACTACAACACGGCCGTTCGCGTCAAGGCGATTCTGCAGAAGAACAAGGAACTGCAGGAGATCATCGCGATCCTCGGTGTCGACGAGCTTTCCGAGGAAGACAAGGTCACCGTCTCCCGCGCACGCCGCATCCAGCAGTTCCTGTCGCAGAACACCTACATGGCCAAAAAATTCACGGGCGTCGAGGGGTCCACGGTATCGCTTAAGGACACCATCGAATCCTTTACGGCGATTGCCAATGGTGACTTCGACCACGTGGCCGAGCAGGCTTTCTTCAACGTCGGAGGCATCGCCGACGTCGAAGAGAAGTGGGCGAAAATCCAGAAGGAGAACGACTAGTCATGGCCGATTCTTCGCTCAAGGTCAGCGTCGTCGGGGCGGACCACGAGGTGTGGTCCGGCGAGGCGAGCATGGTTGTCGCCCGCACCGTCGAAGGCCAGATCGGAATCCTCCCCGGGCACGAGCCCATGCTGGCCATCCTGGCCAGCGGTGAGGTGCGCGTGACCCTGAGCGGCGGCGAGAAAATCGTCGCCGAGGCGGCGGACGGCTTCCTGTCGGTCGCCAACGATGTGGTCACGATCGTCGCTCGCAAGGCAGAACTCGTTTAGTCAGTGTGCTGATCCTTCTGCCGCCGTCCGAGACGAAACGTCACGGGGGCATCGAATTACCGCTTGACCTGCAGAGCCTCACGTACCCGTCGCTTGGACCTAAGCGGCGGGTACTTGTGCGTGCGCTGCAGTCGCTTGCGAAGCATCCGGATGCGATGATGTCGGCCCTAAGACTGGGTCGCACGCAGTCCGCGGAGGTGGAGCGCAATCGCGTGCTGTCCTCCGCCGCCACAATGCCGGCCATCGACCGGTACACCGGCGTCGTCTATGACGCCCTCGACGCCGCCAGCCTCTCCCCGCTGGAACGCGACTGGGCAGGCCGGAACGTCCTCGTGCATTCCGCCCTGTTCGGGCCGGTCGGCGCTCTCGATCTCCTCCCGGCCTACCGGCTGTCCTGCGATTCCAGGCTGCCGGAGCTGCCTCTGAAGAAGCACTGGGCGGGCGCTGTGGGTTGCGTTCTGGCGGGGTCAGCGGGGCTCCTGCTGGATCTCCGCTCGAACGGGTACGTGGCGCTCGGCCCCGCGCCGGTGCGGCCCGACGCGGTGTTTCTGCGCGTGGTCACGGAGACGGCGGACGGCCAGACGCGAGCCGTGAACCACTTCAACAAGACGGCCAAGGGGAACTTCACCCGGGCTCTGATCCGGCACGGTCGGTCCTTCGACACCGCCGTAGAGCTGCTCGACTGGGCACCGGGGGCAGGCTTCGATTTGCGCCCGGGAGCGGTCCGGGAACTGAATCTCGTCGTCGCCGCCGAGGTTGCCGCAACCCGAGGCTGACGCGGGCACATTCCGGCCCTAGGCTGGCTTTCGTGTCCACACCAATGAATGTCACCGTCACCGGCGCCGGCGGACAGATCGGCTATTCGCTGCTCTTCCGGATCGCGTCCGGAGACCTCCTCGGCCCGACCGTTCCCGTCAACCTGACCCTGATGGAGATCCCCTCGGGGCGCGCAGCAGCCGAGGGCACCGCCCTCGAACTGCAGGACTGCGCGTTCCCTCTCCTGCGCTCCGTGACGGTCACCGAAGACCCCGTGCGCGCCTTCGACGGCGTCAACATCGCCCTCCTGGTCGGATCCCGCCCTAGAGCCGTTGGAATGGAGCGCGTCGCGCTGCTCGAAAGCAACGGCCGCATCTTCGGTCCGGTGGGGGCCGCCCTCAACGCGGGCGCGGCATCCGACGTGCGCGTGCTGGTCGTGGGCAACCCCGTCAACACCAACGCCCTGGTGACGAGTGCCTTCGCCCCCGACATCCCCGCCGACCGGTTCACCGCCATGACGCGACTGGACCACAACCGCGGCATCGCTCAGCTAGCAAGCCGGCTTCAGGTGCACGTCGCCGAACTCGACGGTCTCACCATCTGGGGAAACCACTCCGCCAGCCAGTACCCGGATGTCTTCCACGCCACCGCCGGGGGATGTCCGGTCTCCGAGCTGGTGGCGCAGGACTGGCTCGTCGACGACTTCATCCCCCGGGTGGCGAACCGAGGCTACGAAATCATTCAGGCCCGCGGGGGATCGTCCGCGGCCTCCGCGGCCAGCGCAGCCATCGACCACGTTTACGACTGGGTCAACGGGACCGGTGAGCGGTGGACCTCGGCGGGCGTCAGCTCCGACGGCTCTTATGGCGTCCCGGAGGGGCTCGTATGTTCCTTCCCGGTTCGGGCTGTCGACGGCCGCTGGCAGATCGTGCCGGACCTGGCTATCAACGCGTTCTCGCGGGCGAGGATCGACGCGTCCGTCGCGGAGCTGATCGAGGAGCGCGAGGCCGTACGGGCACTCGGCCTGCTGCCGTCCCTCCGATAGACGCGCGAGTCCTGATGGCTGGGGGGCGATGAGGATTCGCGGATGGGGGCTTCGAAGCGGTTGTTTTCGATGCACACGTCGGAGAGCCGTGACCGCGAAAGGGAGGGGGATGAACGTGCGCTCCGACTGCCGTATGTTTGATTCCGAGGCCTCGCGGCGACTCCGTCCCGAACGAATTCGACGGAGATTCGGCCCGAATATCCTCTAAATCCCAGAAATATGCTCATTTTCGGCAGAATCTCCGTCGAATTGGTTCGACACCGGACACGGCGTTCCGCCCGTGATGAACGGCGTCCACACGGTGCAGTCAGGGCTGAAGTGCGGGCGCGACAGAACCAATCGTTCAGGACATACTCGCCTCGAGGAGCACCTCACGCACAACAGCCCGCGGTCGGGCAGCCCGCGGTCGGGCAGCCCGCGGTCGGGCAGCCCGCGGTCGGGCAGCCCGCGGTCGGGCAGCCCGTGGCCGTCAGGGCGGCGGTTGGCAGCGTGGCGGCTGACAGGGCGGCGATCGGCATAGCGTCAGCCGAAGGCGTTGTGGTGGTCAGGCGTCGTTCGACCGATGGCATCCGCTCAGGTGGTCGTCGACGAGGCCGGCCGACTGCATCAGGGCGTACATGGTGGTGGGGCCGACGAACGTGTAGCCCCGGGTGCGCAACTCCCGGCTCAGTGCCATCGATTGCATTGTGGTCGCCGGGACCTCGCCGAGCTCCCGCAGCCGGGGGCCGCGGGCTTCGGGCGCGAAGCTCCAGATCAGCTCGGTCAGGCTCTCGCCGAGGTCTCGGGTGACCCGGGCGTTCCGGATGGTGGCCTCGATCTTGCCGCGGTGCCGGATGATGCTCGCATCCGCGAGGAGCCGGGCGACGTCGACGTCGTCCATCACGGCCACGCGGTCGACGTCGAAGTCGTAAAAGGCGGCCCGGAAGGCCGGCCGACGTCGCAGGATGGTGATCCAGGACAGGCCGGCCTGGAACCCCTCGAGGCACAGCTTCTCGAACAGCAGCCTCTCGTCCCGGAGCGGACGCCCCCACTCTTCGTCGTGGTAGCGCTGGTATTCGGGGTCGCCGCCGACCCAGCCGCAGCGGGTGAGCCCGTCATCGCCGAGCTTCAGTGAGGCGGATGTCGTGGCCTCGGCTGGCAGCGCGCTGGTCGCCGGGGTGCTCATGAGCGGTGCTCGATGCCCTCGTGGTCGAGGAGCCAGACCTTGGTGGGCACTCCGCTGCCGCCGCTGTAGCCGGTGATGCGACGGTCGGCGGCGAGCACCCGGTGGCAGCCGATCAGGATCGGAACGGGGTTCGCCCCGACGGCGCCGCCCACGGCCCGGCCGGACCCCGGCTTGCCCAGCGATCGTCCCAGCTCGCCGTACGAGGTCGCCTCGCCGAAGCCGAGCTCGGACAGTCGCTGCCAGACGCCCTGCTGGAACGCAGTGCCCCCGCTCGGCGCCACGGGCAGGTCGAAAACCGTGCGGGTGCCGCCGAAGTACTCCGCCAATTGGCGCGCGGCCCGGTCGAGCAGGGGCGACGGGGCTTCCGGGGTCTCGTCGAGGGGCAGCTGTCCGTCGCGTTCGATGGAGAGGGAGAGGATGCGCTCGGCGTCACTCGTGAGTTCCAGCCGCCCAATGGGGCTGGGCAGCCGGATCAGGAAGGTTTCGATGGTCGTCATGCCTCGACTGTAGTCGGCGGCGCCCTGCGCACAGCGCGGGTTTCGGACCTGGCGTGGAAGGAGGGCCGGGCTGGGCTGGGGAGGAGCCGGCCGGCTTCAGGCGAGCCGGGTGTGGGGATACTCGGGGGAGCGGTGCTGGAATGCCAGGATGTCGGGATTCCGGATGATCCCCTCGTGGATCTCGATGGCCCGCCGAAGGGTCTCGTTGGCGGTCCAAGCGGCCTCGCCCGCAAGGACCTCGCGCAGGTACGGCAACAGCGCCTCGCTGATCTCCCAGGTGGCGGAGTTCCAGAGGTACGACGGGCTGTGGTCGACCGCGTAGTAGGTGACGTTGGTGCCGACCCGGAAGGTCGGTTCGTCGAACGTCGTCGATTTCGCCCAACTGAAACCCATGCCGGTGTCGCAGGACACGTCGATGATCAGCGACCCCGGGGCCACCATCGGAAGATCATCGTCGCTCAGGAAGATGAGCGGGGCATTTGGGTCCTGCAGCACGCAGTTCACGATGACGTCGTGGCCGGCGAGAAACTCGGGCAGTGGCACCCGTTCGTTTCCCGGCAGGGCGAAGTTCCCGTTCGTGCCGTCGCCGTGGTCGAGCTGCACGATCTGGGCGGAGTGGATCGGGGAGCTGACCGCGGTCACGTCGCGATTGGTCAGCACCGTGACATCGTAGACACCGAGTGCGTTGAGCGCCGTCACGGCGCCCCGGGCGGTGGCCCCGAAGCCGATCACCGCGGCACGCTGCTTGCGGCCGTAGTCACCCGTCGAACCGATCAGGGACAGGGCGTGCAGCACGGAGCAATACCCGGCGAGCTCGTTGTTCTTGTGCAGCACGTGCAGGTGGAACTCGCCGCCTCCGGTCCAGTGGTTCATCGCCTCGAACGCGATCAGGGTCAGCCGCTTGTCGATGGCAAGCTGGGTGAGTTTCTCATCCTGCACGCAGTGCGGCCAGCCCCAGAGCACCTGTCCGTCGCGCAGTGCCGCGACATCCGCCAGCAGAGGCTTTGCGAGCAGGATGACGTCGCACTCCCGGATGAGGTCCGCGCGCGAGCAAAGCCCTCCCACGAGCGGGGCCAGCTGCTCGTCCGACACGCCGAACTGCTCTCCGTAGCCCCGCTCGAGAAACATTCGCTCCCGGAGGTCCGGATCGATCCGTTCGACATGTGACGGATGAATGGGCAAGCGCCGTTCATTCGGCTTACCGGAACGCGACATGACGCCGAGCGTGAAACGACTCACTGACACCCCTTTGTAGTTGAGTCCTGTTTAGCACAGGCCGGCGAGCCTAATGTGGAGGGATGGAGCAGATGGAGTACCGCAGACTGGGCAATTCGGGGCTCATGGTGTCCACGATCGGGTTGGGCTGCAACAACTTCGGACGCGCCGGAACCGCGACGGAGAGCCAGGCCGGAACCACCGCCGTCGTCAACGCGGCCGTCGACGCCGGGATCACCCTGTTGGACACGGCCGACATCTACGGCGCGGAACGCGGCCTCAGCGAGACCCTGATGGGTTGCGCGCTGCGGGGCAAGCGCGACCAGATCGTGCTCGCCTCGAAGTTCGGCATGGACATGAACGGTCGGAATGGACCCGACTGGGGCGCCCGCGCCTCACGTCGCTACATTCGACTGGCCGTCGAGGCGTCCCTCCGGCGCCTGCAGACCGACTGGATCGACCTCTACCAACTGCACCAGCCTGACCCGAACACCCCGATCGAAGAGACCCTGCAGACCCTCGACGACCTCATCCGCGAGGGAAAGGTGCGCTATATCGGCCACTCCAACCTGGCCGGCTGGCAGATCGCCGAGGCGGAGTTCACCGCCCGGCTGACGGGGCATCCGCGGTTCGTTTCGGCGCAAAACGAGTACAGCCTGCTGGTGCGTGACGCCGAAGACGAGGTGCTGCCGGCCGTCAACGCCTACGGGCTCGGCTTCCTGCCGTTCTTCCCCCTCTACAACGGGCTTTTCACAGGCAAGTTCTCTCGTGCGGGCGGCCCCGCCGACAGCCGCATCATGATGGTCCGGCCGCACCTGGCCCGGAACGCGCCCTGGGACGTCATCGAAAAGTACGAAGCGTTCTGCGACCAGCGCGGCGTGACCATGCTCGCAGCCACCTTCGCCTGGCTGCTGGCCCAGCCGGGGCTCACCAGCATCATCGCCGGAGCAACCCGCCCGGAACAGATCCTGCAGAACGCCACCGAGGGCAGCGCGTGGAGGCCGTCGCCCGAGGACGTGGCCTGGATCTCGGACCTCTTCGCCTGAACCGTCCTCTCTGGAACCCGAACCCCGATTCCACTTTGTGAGTGAGCGCTCACTCATAAAAGCTGGGGGGATGTCCGTCAAACCTGCGCGCGCGAAAGCCCTGTCCGTCGAGGACCGGCAGTCGATGATCCTCGACGCGGTCACGCCGCTGCTGATCGAGCACGGCCAGACCGTCACCACTCGACAGATCGCCCAGTGCGCCGGGATCGCCGAGGGCACCATCTTCCGAGCCTTCGACAGCAAGGACAACCTGCTCCGGGCGGCCATGGACCGTCAGCTCGACCCCGAGCCGTTCCGTCTCGAACTTGCCGCGCTCGACCGTGAGCTCCCGCTCGAGGAACGGGTGCGCGCCATGGTCTCCCTGCTGCGCCGCCGCTTCGCGCAGGTCTTCGCGCTGATGACGGCGGTGGGCTCGATGGGCAGACCCCACACCCACGACGTCGCGCACGAGTTCACCGTGCTGCTCGCCGACGTGCTCGCGCCTGACCTCCTGCGCCTCACGGTTGCCCCGGAGCGTTCAGGGCAGGTCATCCGGATGATCGCGCTTGCGGCATCCGTGCCCCACATCACGGCCGGCCCCGACTTCGACGACGATGAGCTCACCGCCCTCATCCTCTACGGCATCATCGGCTTCCCGACGCCGCCGAACGCCCCCTGCTAGGAGATCCGATGCTCTGGAAACTGCTCGTGAAATACCTGCGGCCGTACCGGCGGCTGCTGGCAGCCGTCGTCGTGTTCCAGCTGGCCCAGTCGATCGCCTCGCTCTATCTGCCCACCCTCAACGCCGACATCATCGATGAGGGCATCGCCACGGGAGACACCGTGTACATCCTGCGCATCGGTGGTCTGATGCTGCTGATCACCCTGTTCCAGATCGTGTGCGCGATCGTCGCCGTCTTTTTCGGCGCGAAGGCCGCCATGGGGCTCGGACGCGACCTGCGCGGCGCTGTCTTCACCCGGGTCGGCGAGTTCTCCGAGCAGGAGGTCACCCGGTTCGGCGCCCCGTTGCTGATCACCCGGTCGACCAACGACGTGCAGCAGGTGCAGATGCTCGTGCTGATGACCGCCACCATGATGGTCACCGCACCGATCCTGTCCATCGGCGGCGTGATCATGGCCGTCCGGCAGGACGTGCAGCTATCCTGATTGATCGCCGTGAGCGTGCCCGTGCTGTTGATCGCAGTCGGGCTGATCATCGCGCGGATGGTGCCGCTGTTCCTCCTGATGCAGACCCGCATCGACACGGTGAACCGGGTGCTGCGGGAACAGCTCACGTGCATCCGCGTCATCCGGGCGTTCGTGCGCGAAGACGTCGAGTCCGTGCGGTTCGGCAAGGCGAACGTGGATGTCACCGACACCGCCCTTCAGGCCGGCCGCCTGATGGCCCTGATGTTCCCGGTCGTCATGCTCGTCCTGAACGTCTCCAGCGTGGCCGTGATCTGGTTCGGGGCGTTCCGGATCGAGGACGGGTCCATGCAGGTCGGCACCCTGGTTGCCTTCCTTAGCTACCTGATGCAGATCCTGATGGCCGTGATGATGGCCACGTTCATGGCCGTGATGATCCCGCGGGCGACCGTGTCGGCCGACCGGATCGGCGAAGTGCTCGAGACCGAGTCCAGCGTGCGCCCGCCGCGCCACCCCGTCGTCGACAGTATCGGCCGCGGAGAGGTGGAACTCGTGGACGTGGGCTTCGCCTACCCCGGCGCCGAGCAGCCGGTGCTCTCCGACGTGAGCTTTACCGTGCATCAGGGGCAGACCACCGCGATCATCGGCAGCACCGGATCGGGCAAGACCACCCTGGTCAACCTGCTGCCTCGCCTCTTCGACGCCACCAACGGCAGCGTGCGGGTCGACGGGGTGGACGTGCGCGAGCTCCACCCTGACCTGCTCTGGGGCAGCATCGGGCTGGTGCCGCAGAAGCCGCATCTGTTCTCCGGCACCGTGCGCAGCAACCTGCTCTACGGCAAGCCCGACGCCACTGAGGCGGAACTCTGGGAGGCACTGACCATCGCGCAGGGCGGCATGAATGTGTCCGGCGGGCAGCGGCAGCGCCTGGCCATTGCCCGGGCCCTGGTCAAACGGCCCGAACTCTATATCTTCGACGACTCGTTCTCCTCGCTCGACCTGGCGACGGATGCTCGGCTGCGCGAGGCACTGGCCGTCGGCACGGGTGGCGCCACCATGGTGATCGTCGCCCAACCGCCTCCCGCTGCGCTACTTCGACACGGTGCAGCGAGGCGAGGTGCTCAGCCGGGTCACCAACGACGTGGACAACGTCTTACAGAGCCTGCAGCAGTCGCTGAGCCAGGCCGTCACCTCTCTGCTCACCGTGGTGGGCGTCATCGTGATGATGTTCCAGCTCTCGCCTCTCCTGGCCCTGATCGCCCTGGTCACAGTGCCGCTGACCCTGGTCACGACCGTCCTGATCGCCCAGCGCTCGCAGAAGTTGTTCGTCGCCCAGTGGACCCACACCGGCGAGCTGAACGGCCAGATTGAGGAGACCTTCACCGGCCACGCCCTGGTCAAGGTGTTCGGCCGCCAGAAGGAGGTCGAGCAACGCTTCCGGGCCAAGAACGACGAGCTCTACGAGGCCAGCTTCGGCGCCCAGTTCGTCAGCGGCCTGATCATGCCGGCGATGACATTCATCGGCAACCTCGTCTACGTCGGGATCGCCGTCGTCGGCGGCCTCCAGGTGGCATCCGGGGCCATGCAGCTCGGCGATGTGCAGGCGTTCATCCAGTATTCCCGCCAATTCACCCACCCGCTGGCCCAACTCGGGTCGATGGCGAACCTGTTGCAGTCCGGCGTCGCCTCCGCCGAGCGGGTCTTCACCCTGCTCGACGCCGATGAGCAGAGCCCCGACCCGGAGCGTGCCGAGGCACCCACGACCGCCCACGGCCGGCTGGTCTTCGAGAACGCCTCGTTCCGCTACACGGCGGACAAGTCGCTGATCGACAACCTGAGCCTGGTGGCCGAGCCCGGCCAGACCGTGGCCATCGTGGGCCCCACCGGGGCAGGCAAGACCACCCTGGTGAACCTGATGATGCGCTTCTACGAGCTCGACGCCGGCCGGATCACGCTCGATGGCGTGGACGTGCGCCGAATGACCCGCGACGACCTGCGTGGACGCATGGGCATGGTGCTGCAGGACACCTGGCTGTTTGGCGGCACGATCCGCGACAACATCGCCTACGGGCGTCCGGATGCCACGGAGAAGGAGATCCTGGACGCGGCGCGCGCGACCTACGTGGACCGGTTCGTGCACACGCTGCCCGACGGCTACAACACCGTACTCGACGACGAGGGCAGCAACGTCAGCGCCGGCGAGAAGCAGCTGCTCACCATCGCCCGCGCGTTCCTCGCCAAGCCCAGCGTGCTGATCCTGGACGAGGCGACCAGCTCCGTCGACACGCGCACCGAGGTGCTCGTGCAGAAAGCGATGCGCGCCCTCCGCGCCGTCCGGAACGAATTCGACGGAGATTTTGCCCAAAGCGGCCCCAGAATGACCAAAAACCGCTCTGGAGACCAGAATCTCCGTCGAATTGGTTCGGTCAGGCCCGGCGGTGCGCCTCCAACTCGCGCGCGCAGTCGATGCACAGCTCCGCGGACGGCCGGGCCTCGAGTCGTTCCCGGCCGATCGGTTCGCCCCGGCGGGTGCAGAACCCGTAGCTGCCGTCCGCGATGCGCGCCAAGGCTTGGTCGATCGCCGCGGACTGCGCCGCCAGGTCGCTGTGCACACCCGAGATGCGCGACCACTCCATGGTCAGGGTGGGTCCTTCGGGGTCGTGCTCGTCGTCGGCGGTGCCGGTGTTTCTGGCCTTGATCACACCGTCGAGGGTGGTGCCGATCCGGCCGAGCGTGATGTCGAGGTCGCGGCGCTGATGGCGGAGCAGCTTCTCGAAGTGCCGCAGGTCGGCGGGGGTCAGTTTCGTCCGGGTGGGCATGGGCGTCTACTCCGCTGCCGGGGGGCGACGTGAGCCGCCGGCGCGCACTGTCGATCCGTCATTCCGGTGCATGATTACCGTCCTCTCAAGCCGGGCACGGCAATGCGCCGGCACGCTGCGTGGTTCTCGCTGTTGAAGATACGCCCGCGCCGGCCGGCTGCCGCGGGACTGCGAGGGGTCGCTTCAGGCGACCGTGACCGGGATATCGTGCAGGCCGGTGGCCCCATCGGGGATCACGTCCCGGCGCACGGAAGTCTGCACCAGGCCCGCGGCATCCGTCGCCCGCACCCGCAGGGTGTGCCGCCCGGCCGATGCCGGCCAGACCCAGCTCCACTGGCGCCAAGTGTCGGCCGAGATCGCGTCGGCCAGGGTCGCGTCGTTCCAGGCTCCGTCGTCAACTTGCACCTGCACGCCGCGGATGCCCACGTACTGCGACCAGGCCACACCCGCCACGATCACCGGTCCGGCCGCGACGTCGGTGTTCCGGCTCGGCACATCGATCCGGGAGGAGAGCTTGACCGGTCCTCGGGCGGTCCAGCCGCGCGTCGTCCAGTAGGCGGTCTCCCGGTCGAAGCGGGTCACGTTCAACTCGACCACCCATTTCGTGGCCGACACGTAACCGTAGAGCCCGGGCACGACCATACGCACCGGGTAGCCGTGCTCGAGGGGGAGCGGCTCCCCGTTCATCCCCACCGCGAGGATCGCATTGCGGTCGTCGGTGAGAACCTCCAGCGGGGTGCCCGCGGTCCAGCCGTCCTCGCTGCGGGAGAGCACCATGTCGGCCCCGGCGAGAGGCCGGGCCCGCGCCAGCAACAGGCGGATCGGGTAGCCCAGCCAGGTCGCGTTGCCGATCAGGTCGCCGCCGACGGCGTTAGAGACGCAGGCGAGAGTGGTCGTGCTCTCCTCGAGGGGCAGGGCGAGGAGCTCGGCGAAGTCGATCTCGATCTCCCTCTCGACCATCCCGGTGACCGTCAGCGTCCAGGTTCCCGGGTCGATCCGGGGCACCTGCAGGGCGGTGTCGATGCGGTAGAAGTCGGCGTTCGGGGTGATCAGCGGAGTGAGGCCGGGGAGGTCCAGAGCGGCACCGTCTGGGATCGGGGCACCGGGAACGGCCGCGGCCGGCAGTGTGAAGCGCGCGCGCGCCGCATCCGTCGCCCGGATACCGGCCGAGATCAGCTGCCCGCCGGCTGCGGCGAGCACGCCCAGGCCGGCGCTGGCCCCGGCCCAGACCAGGAACCGACGGCGGTCCGGAGCGGATGCCTCGGCGCCTCCGGGCGTGCGGCGCAGCTGGGCGACCATCACCGTGAGGAGCACGGCCGAAACGACCATCGCCAGCACTGCGGGCATCGCGTCGAAGGCGGCGGTGTTCTCCCGGGACAGCACCGCGAAGACGGCCAGCGCGCCGGCCAGGGCCACGAGGACCCGGCCGATCGGCGCCCGCCGGAACTCCAGCGCCCCGGCGGCGGCGGCCAGCACCACGGCACCGAGCGCGACGCAGAACACCAGTACGACCTTGTCGGCCGTGCCGAACAGGGCGATGACGAGTTCCTTCAACCAGGCCGGGGCACGGTCGATGACCAGCGCGCCGACGGCGAAGATCGGGCTGCCCACCGGGGCGAGCAGGGCGGCCGTCAGCTCGGCCGCGCCGAGGCCGGCCAGGGCGGCGGCCACGCCGGCCGTCGCGGGC
>NZ_SOGO01000016.1:0-143966 GCF_004403415.1 Cryobacterium sandaracinum | reverse complement strand
GATCGCGCCCCGCGTACGGATCGTCCGGCGTACAACAACGACCGTCCGCGCACGGACCGTCCGTCCTACGGCAACGACCGACCCTCCTACGGCGACCGTGCCCCGCGTACGGATCGTCCGGTGCACAACAACGACCGACCCTCCTACGGCGACCGTGCCCCGCGTACGGATCGTCCGGCGTACAACAACGACCGTCCGCGCACGGACCGTCCGTCCTACAACAACGACCGACCCTCCTACGGCGACCGTGCCCCGCGCACGGATCGTCCGGCGTACAACAACAACGACCGTTCGTCCTACGGCGACCGTCCGGCCCGCACCGAGCGTGGCGGCTACGACCGTTCCGAGCGTTCGAACTCCGACCGTCCGGCGCGTCCGGCCCGCTCGGCGTCCGATGGTGGCCACTCCAGCAACTTCTACCCCGACCGCGACACCAAGGCGCACTTCGCCGCTGGTGACGACGTCGTGCTTGAGCGCCTCGAAGCCATCGCGACGACGGCTGCCGAAGTCGTCGGCGTGACCTTCGGCGACTTGGGCCTCGGTGAGAACATCGTGCGCGAGCTCGCCACCCTCGGTGCCGCAGCGCCGTTCCCGATCCAGGCCGCGACCATCCCGGACGTACTCGCCGGGCGCGACGTGCTCGGCCGTGGCAAGACCGGTTCCGGCAAGACCATTGCCTTCGGCGCTCCCCTCGTGGAGAAGCTGCTGGAGAACAACGGCGCCAAGGACCGCAAGATGGCCCGCAAGCCCCGCGCGCTCATTCTGGCCCCGACCCGTGAGCTGGCCCTGCAGATCGACCGCACCATCCAGCCCATCGCCCGCAGCGTCGGCCTCTTCACCACCCAGATCTACGGCGGCGTTCCGCAGTACCGCCAAGTCAGCGCCCTCCAGCGCGGCGTGGACATCATCATCGGCACCGCCGGTCGCATCGAAGACCTCATCGAGCAGGGTCGCCTCGACCTCAGCGAGGTCGTCGTCACCGTCCTTGACGAGGCCGACTACATGTGCGACCTGGGCTTTCTCGAGCCGGTTCAGCGCATCCTGCGTCAGACCAAGAAGGGCGGCCAGAAGCTGCTCTTCTCGGCCACCCTCGACAAGGGCGTCGCCTCGCTGGTCAAGGAATTCCTGATCAACCCGGCCGTGCACGAGGTTGCCGGCGAAGATCAGGCCTCCTCCACCATCGACCACCGCGTGCTCGTCATCGAGCACCGCGACAAGAGCGCCATCATCGGCCAGCTCGTCGACCGCCAGGGCAAGACGCTGATCTTCTCGCGCACCCGTGCCTACGCCGAACAGCTCGCCGAGCAGCTCGAAGACGCCGGCGTGAAGGCCACGAGCCTGCACGGCGACCTGAACCAGGCTCGACGCACCCGCAACCTGCAGATGCTGACCAGCGGTCGCGTCAACGTGCTGGTGGCAACGGATGTCGCGGCTCGCGGCATCCACGTGGACGACATCGACCTGGTCATCCAGGCCGACGCTCCCGACGAGTACAAGACCTACCTGCACCGCTCCGGTCGTACCGGGCGCGCCGGCAAGTCCGGTACCGTCGTCACGCTCATCCCGAAGCAGCGTCGCCGCCGCATGGATGAGCTGCTGGGCCGCGCCGAGATCGAGGCCTCCTTCACGAACGCGGCCCCCGGCGACACGTCGGTGCGCGACCTCGCCGGAATGTAGTCGGCAGCAACTCCAGCACCTCCTGAAATAACGCGAGAAGGGGCATCCGCCGTCACGGTGGATGCCCCTTCTCGCGTTGCGGGTCGGGCAGGTCTCAGCGGCGAGCTGCGCGATGCCCGGCTGCCCGCACGATGGCTTTTCGGACCTCCTCGATCCAGAGCACCGACGACCCGACCAGCACGCACAGACCCCATTGGCCCGACGTGAGGGAGGTCGTGTCGAAGAGTCCCTGGAGCACGTCCATCTGCACCACGAGGACCTGCAGGATGATCACGGCGGTGAGTGCCAGCCAGATGCTGCGGTTGGTGAACGTCTGGAGTGAGAAGACGGAGTGGGTGTCCGAGCGCACGTTGAGAAGGTTGAACACCTGGTAGAAGACGAAGGTCGTGAACGCGAGGGTGGTGGCGAAGGCCGCGTTGCCCGCACTGTCCGGGAACAGGGCGGACGCCTGGGTCAACACGG
Source organism: Cryobacterium sandaracinum (assembly GCF_004403415.1). Taxonomy (NCBI): domain Bacteria; kingdom Bacillati; phylum Actinomycetota; class Actinomycetes; order Micrococcales; family Microbacteriaceae; genus Cryobacterium; species Cryobacterium sandaracinum. Next base: position 141,827 of record NZ_SOGO01000016.1, on the reverse strand, counting down.
TCAGGGTTCCCGCGGCCATGACGAGGCCGAGCCCGAGAATACGCAGCATCCTGTCCCGAGTGAGCAGAGGTTCGTCGGACGGGCGCGGAGGCCAGCTCATCGTTCCGGGTTCGGCCGGATCCAAGCCGAGCGCCAGTGCGGGTGGGCCGTCCATGATGATGTTGACCCAGAGGATCTGAAGCGCCGTGAACGGCGCGCCCGCGGCCCACCCGGTGACGCCCGCGATCAGGAAGATGAGCACGAATCCCCACGCCGTGGTCAGCTGGAACCTGACGAACTTCAGGATGTTGGCGTAGATGCCGCGTCCCTCCTGCACCGCGGCGACGATCGTGGAGAAGTTGTCGTCGGTGAGGATCATGTTTGCGGCGCCTTTGGAGACATCCGTGCCGGTGATACCCATGGCGATGCCGATGTCGGCCTGCTTCAGGGCCGGCGCGTCGTTGACGCCGTCACCGGTCATTGCAACGACATTGCCGCCGGCCTGCAACGCCCTGACCACCCGGATCTTGTGGGCCGGGGTGACCCGGGCGAGTACCCCGTAGTCGGCGGCCCGGGCGGCGAGCGCGTGATCGTCGAGGTCGTCCAGCGTAGGACCGGCAGCAGCCTCTCCGGGCAGGCCCAGGTTGCGGGCGATGGCCGAGGCCGTCACGAGATGGTCGCCCGTGATCATGTGCACGCGGATGCCGGCGCCGAGCGCCACCGCGATGGCCTTGGCCGCCTCAACCCTGGGTGGATCGACAATTCCGACGATGGCGTAGAGGGTCAGACCGGTGACCAGGGAGCGACCCGAGTCGTCGCCCGGAACGGTGCCGGCGTCGAGGGTGCGTCCGGCGACCATGATCGTGCGCAGGCCCTCACCGGCCAGTTCCTGGATGGTGTCGTGGATTCGTTGCTGCATGGTGGCATCGAGAGGGCGGATGCCGTCGTCGGTGAGCACCGAGTCGGTCAGGGGCAGCAGTGCGCCCGGTGCGCCCTTGGCGAAGCAGCGGTGTCCGGGCGGTCGCGGCAGTCCGGTCGTCGGCTCTGCCGGCCGGTGGAATGTGGCCATGAATTTGTAGTCGGAGTCGAAGGGCACTTCGGCTACCCGGGGGTGGGTCCGCCTCGCAGCTGCGACGTCGATGCCGCCCTTCTCGGCGAGAACGGCCAGGGCTCCTTCGGTGGGGTCGCCGACCAGCACGCCGTCGTTCAGTACGGCGTCATTGCACAGGGCCATGGTTAGGAACGCCTCGGTGAGGTCAGGCAGGGGCCGGTCATCACCGGTGAGGATCCGGCCGTCGGTGGAGTAGCCCTCGCCGGTGATGCGGAAATCGCGGCCATGGGTGTGCAGTCGGCGGGCCGTCATCTCGTTCATGGTCAGCGTGCCGGTCTTATCGGTGGCGATATGGCTGACGCTGCCGAGGGTTTCCACCGCCGAGAGCTGCTTGATGATGGCGCCTCGGGCGGCCAGCCGGGAGGCGCCCATCGCCAGGGTGAACGCGACGACCGCGGTGAGACCCTCAGGAATGGTCGCCACGGCCAGCGAGACGGCGGTGATCAGCAGCTCGGTCCAGGAGTCCCCGCGCAGGAGGCCCAGCACGAAGACGATCGCCACCACGACCAGCGCCGCAACGGTGAGCAGCTGGGCCAGCTGGTCGATCCTCCGCTGCAACGGTGTTTTGTCGTTCTTCACCTCGTTCAACAGCACCGCGATGCCGCCGACGGCCGTGCCCATGCCGGTGTCGGTGACCACCATGGTGGCGCGGCCGCGAGTGACCAGGGTGTTCATGAAAAGCATGTTGGTGCGGTCTGTGAGCGGCAGTTCCGCATCGTCCAGAGCGGGAATCGTCTTCCCGACCGGCTCGGATTCCCCGGTCAGGGTCGCCTCGGCCACCTGCAAGCCGGCATTCTCGATGATGCGACCGTCCGCCGGAACGGAGTCCCCGGCATCGAGGAGCACGATGTCGCCCGGCACAAGATCGGAGAATTGCACCTCGAGTTCGGTTCCGTCCCGCCGAGCGACGGCCTTGCCTTCCGACAGCTGCTGCAGCGCCTGGAGGCTGCTCTCGGCCCTCCGCTCCTGCACATAATTCAGAACCGTGTTGAGGATGATCACGACCAGGATTACGATCGGTGTCTCGAGTTCTTGCGAGACGACGGCGCTGACGACCGCGGCCACCAGGAGCACGATCGTCATCTTCTCGCCGAGAAGGCGCACGATCTTGCGCCAGGTCGGCACGCGTTTCGGCTTACGCAGCAAGTTCGGTCCGTATCGCCGACGGCGGTCGTCGACCTCGGATGCGGCGAGCCCGGCGCGGGCGTCGACGTCCTGGGCCGCCGTGGTTTCAGCGGCCGAGAGGGTGTGCCAGGCGGCGTGCTCGGTGGCCGCCGCTGCGGGAGAGGTGGTGGACATCCGTCTGGGTCAGCGATTCGGCCGTTTGCGCGTCACCAGCACCGGGCAGACCGACAGCCGGGTGCACTGGTCGCTGACCGAGCCCAACAACAGTCCGGCCAGGTTGCCGCGCCCGCGGGAACCGACCACGAGCATCCGCGCCTCACGCGACACCTCGATCAGGCTGCGGGCAGGCCCCGCATGCACGGCCCGGTAGTCGACGGTCACGTTCGGGAAGGCATGCACCAGCGCAGCGGTGTCCTCGATCAGTGCGGCCCGAACCGCCTCCGAGTATTCGGCGAACGTCGACACGTAGCCGAACTCCCAGTTCGCGGGCCTGGGGGCGGTGTCGATTGACCAGGCACGCACGATCACGACCGGGGCGTGCAACTGATCGGCGAGCCCGAGCGCCGTGCTGAGCGCGTGGTCTGCGAAGGCCGAGCCGTCGTGGCCGACGACGATGCTGCCGGCCGGCGACGGCGCCGGCGTGGACGCCTCGGCGGTTTCCGGTGTGCCTGCAGGGGTGGTGCCTTCGGTGCTCACGGCGGACTCTCCAAACTGGGGGATGAATGAGGAAGAACGATCAGAACACTCCCAGATTAGCGAACTGCCGTTCAGGTGTCCAACTTGGGGGGTGGGACCGGCACGAGCACGGCGAGCAGCTCGTCGAGTTCGTGTCCTTCGGACACCGGATGCCGGAACGGTCGCCCGGGGGCGATCTGGTAGCTGTTGCGCCGCCCGACCCGGGTTCTCGTGATGTAACCGCTCGCCACGAGATCGGCGATGATCTTCTGGGCCCCGCGCTCGGTGACGCCCACCCGGGAGGCCACTTCGCGCATCCGGCACTGCGGATCCCGCGCGATCGTGACGAGAACGTGTGCGTGGTTGGTCAGGAACGTCCAGCGGGCGTCGCTCCCGGGGGTGGGCCGGGGCTCCTGGTCAGGGTCCGATGCGTTCATGTAAGTGAGATTAGTCCACCGGTGTCGCGCCGTCTTGCGCCCGGGGCACGAACGGCGGCCGGTCGGGCGCGTCGACGATCAGGTTCGTGATGCGCGCGGTGCACAACCGACGGCCCTGGTCGTCGCTGATCACGATCTCGTGGCAGGCGATCGTGCGCCCGAGCCGGATGGCCGTCGCCACCCCGGTCACGATTCCCGACCGCGCCGCGAGGTGGTGGGTCGCGTTGATGTCGAGGCCCACCGCGCTTCGCCCCGGGCCCGCATGGATCACGGCAGCCCACGAGCCGAGAGCCTCGGCGAAGGCGACGGATGCCCCGCCGTGCAGCAGCCCGAAGGACTGTCGGTTGCCCTCCACCGGCATCGTCGCGACGACCCGCTCCGCGGACTGCTCGAGGATGGTCACGCCCATCTTCTCGTCAAGTTCGCCGAGCGTGATCTTCCAGTTCTCGTTCACGTGTCTCCTCTATTCGGTGGTCGAGTTTCCGAGACCCGCGAGCCCGGCGCCACCCGCAGCCCGTCGAGCGCCACCGCGAGCACATCGTTGGCGAGTTGACCGGCATCTTCCGGCCCCTCCGGCCGGTACCACTCCACGATCGAGTTCACCATGCCGAACAGCAGCCGGGTCACGATCCGAGGGTCGATGTCGCCGCGCAGGGAACCCTCATCGCGGGCCTCCACCACGAGGGCGGATACGGCCCGGTCGAATAAGCGGCGGCGGGCGAGCGCGGCGCGCTCGACATCCGTGTTTCCGCGCACCCGTAGCAGCAGCGTCACGTAGGGCAGCCGGGAGGTGAGCACCTCCACGGCTCCGCGCAGCACCGCGGCGAGCCGGTCGATGGCCGGGCCGCACTGGGCGCTCTGCTTGAGCAGCACCCCTTCGAGTCCGTCGAGGGCCTCGCCGAGAGCCTGTTCCAGCAGCTCCTCCTTCGAGGTGAAGTGGTGGTAGATCGCCGATTTCGACAGGCCGAGGCGGGTCGCGAGCACGCCCATCGAGGTGGCGTCGTAACCGAACTCGTTGAAGGCGGCGACCGCCACCTCGAGAATGGCGGGCTGGTCGTATCCGGGGCGGCCACGCTTGGCCAGGGCTGGTTCAGACATAATCGAGAAGTCTGTCACGAGCCGGGTTTCCGGAGGAACGACCGGCCCGTGACTGCGCGGGTTGTGCGGCAGACTCAGCGCAGGTCGTAGACACGCTTGTGCTTGCCGGTGCTGCGCTCGAGCGTGCCGGGTTCGACGATCAACACGTTGACGCTGGACCCGATCAGGTCCTTGATCTTATGGATCAGCAGTGCTGAGGCGATGTCGGAGGCGGCATCGCTGGCGTGCTCGTGCCGTTCGATCCGAACGGTCAGTTCGTCCATCCGGTTCGGCCGGGTCAGCTCGATCACGAAGTGCGGAGAGAGGCTCGGGATGCTGAGCACGATCTCCTCGATCTGGGTCGGGAACAGGTTGACGCCGCGCAGGATGATCATGTCGTCGTTGCGACCCGTGATCTTCTCCATCCGGCGCATGCCGGGGCGCGCCGATCCGGGCAGCAGGCGGGTCAGGTCGCGGGTTCGGTAACGGATGACCGGGAAAGCTTCCTTGGTCAGCGACGTGAACACGAGCTCACCCTGGGTGCCGTCAGGCAGCACGAGTCCGCTGTCGCCGTCGATGACCTCGGGCAGGAAGTTGTCCTCCCAGAGGTGCGGTCCGTCTTTCGTCTCGATGCACTCGTTGCCCACGCCCGGGCCCATCACCTCGCTGAGCCCGTAGATGTCGAGCGCGTCGAAGTCGAGGCGGTCTTCCAGCTCGAGCCGCATCTGATTGGTCCACGGCTCTGCGCCGAGCACGCCCGCCTTCAGGCTGGACGAGCGAGGGTCCATGCCGGCCGCGACCATCGCATCCGTGATCGTCAGCAGGTAGCTGGGCGTGGCCATGATGACGTCCGGTTCGAAGTCCTGAATCATCTTGACCTGCTTGTTGGTCTGGCCGCCGGACATCGGGATGGCGGTGGCGCCCAGCGCTTCGATGCCCGCGTGCGCGCCGAGGCCGCCGGTGAAGAGGCCGTAACCGTACGCGTTGTGCACGCGCATGCCGGGCCGCACGCCGGAGGCGCGAAGGCTGCGCGCCACCAGGCCCGCCCACATCCTGAGGTCCTTCTTCGTGTAGCCGACGACGGTCGGCAGCCCGGTGGTCCCGGAGGAGGTGTGGATGCGCGCGACCTGGTCCAACGGCACCGCGAACATGCCGAACGGGTAGGAGACGCGCAGGTCGTCCTTGGTCGTGAAGGGCAGCAGGGCCACATCGTCCAGGGTGCGGATGTCGTCCGGGTGCACTCCGGCCTCGTTGAACTTGCGGGTATAGAGAGGAACGTTCTGGTAGGCGAGCCGTACGGTCTTCTGCAGCCGGGTCAGCTGTAACGCCTGCAGTTCGTCACGGGACATCCGCTCCTCGGGATCGAGTTCATCCTGGGCCGGGGCGTGCAAGCGGGTCTTGGTCATCGTTGACATGAGGCCTCCTGGTGGAATGCGGATTTAAAGTAGAGGAGCGACGGAACCAGGCACGGGAAAGTTGGTGGTGCGGCTGCGCCCGCGAAACTCCGCCACCGGTACGTTGTGCTCGTTGGCAACGCGCACGTCATAAAGTCCGGAGCGACCGCTCTTGGTGCGCAACACGGCGGTCGCGGTGAGGGTCTGCCCGGCGGCGGTGGGCTTCAGAAAGGTGATGTCGGCGCCCGACGCGAGCGTGACGTGGTGGTCGTCGTTGCAGGCGATCGCGAACGCCGTGTCGGCCAGAGCGAAGACGATCCCGCCGTGCGTCACGTCGAAGCCGTTCATCATGTCGTCCCGCAGGAGCATGGAGACGACCGCGCGGCCGGGCTCTGAGGCGTGCACGACCATGCCGAGTGCGGCCGATGCCCGGTCGTTCTCCATCATGGCCCCGTTGGAGGGCGGTAAAACTTCCGTCATGTGGTTCTCCTCATTGAGTTCCGCGGGCCGCAACGCATGGTTGTGGGGGTCGTAGGGAAACCATATACTAACTGAACGATCGGTTGGTAAAAGTTCGCCAAACCCAGGAGTCAACGATGACAATCCCGCCAGTTCCCTACGCTATCGCCCCGGACAGCGCCGCCACGGTGTCTGCCGAGGAGCAGCAGTTCAACGACCTGATTGCCGCCGATTCGCGAATCGAGCCGCGTGATTGGATGCCGGACGGCTACCGCAAGACCCTCATCCGCCAGATTTCCCAGCACGCGCACTCCGAGATCATCGGGATGCAGCCGGAGGGCAATTGGATCACCCGGGCGCCCAGCCTGAAGCGCAAGGCGATCCTACTGGCCAAGGTGCAGGACGAGGCCGGCCACGGTCTCTACCTCTACTCCGCCGCGCAGACTCTCGGCATCAGCCGCGACCTGATGACGGACCAGCTCATCGCGGGCAAGGCGCGCTACTCCTCCATCTTCAACTACCCGAGTCCCACCTGGGCCGACATGGGCGCCATCGGCTGGCTCGTCGACGGCGCCGCGATCTGCAACCAGGTGCCGCTCTGCCGCGCGTCCTACGGTCCGTACGGGCGCGCCATGGTGCGCATCTGTAAGGAGGAGTCTTTCCACCAGCGGCAGGGCTTCGAGATCCTGCTCGAGCTGATGAAAGGCACGCCCGCCCAGCGCGAGATGGCCCAGGAATCGGTCAACCGCTGGTACTGGCCGGCCCTGCAGATGTTCGGGCCGCCCGATGACGACTCGCCCAACTCTGCGCAGTCGATGGCCTGGAACATCAAGCGGTTCTCCAACGACGACCTGCGCCAGCGCTTCGTCGGAATGCTCGTGCCGCAGGCCGAGGTGCTCGGTGTGACGCTGCCGGACCCGGACCTGCGCTGGAACGAAGAAAAGGGTGCGTACGACATGGGCGAAATTGACTGGACCGAATTCCACGAGGTGCTCGCGGGCCGCGGACCGGCGAACGCCAGGCGCCTCCAGCGCCGCCGCGACGCGCACGACGAGGGTCAGTGGGTGCGTGAGGCTGCTGCCGCGTACGCCGCCAAGCAGGGCGTGAAGGCGGTCGCATAATGAGCGCTCCCGGTGCATCCGAGAAGGAGATCTGGCCCCTTTGGGAGGTTTTCGTGCGCTCCAGCCGCGGAATCAGCCACACCCACGTGGGTTCCCTGCACGCCCCCGACGCCACCCTCGCGGTGCGCAACGCGCGTGACCTCTACACCCGCCGCAATGAGGGCGTCTCGATCTGGGTCGTGCCTGCCGACGCGATCACCACGAGCGATCCGGATGCGAAGGGTGCCTTCTTCGAATCGCCCGCCGGCAAGAACTACCGCCACGCGAGCTACTACACGAAGAGCGAAGGGGTGAAGCACCTGTGAGCGACACCATCGAGCAGGACGGCCACGGCCACGTCGACGTCGACACGGTCCAGCTCTCCGCGGAACTGGTCGAAGCGGCATCCGTCGCCTCGCACGACGTTGCGGAATACGCGCTTTGGCTCGGCGACGACTCGCTCGTGCTGGCCCAGAACCTGGGCTGGTGGATCTCCCGCGCCCCGGAGCTGGAAGAGGACATCGCCCTCGGCAACATCGCCCTCGACCTAATCGGGCACGCCCGTTCCCTGTTGCACTACGCCGGGGCCGAATCCGGCCGAACCGAGGACGACCTGGCGTACTGGCGTGACGAACCCCAGTGGCGCTCGGCGCACCTGTTCGAGCAGCCCAACGGTGACTTCGCGCACACGATCGCCCGTCAGTTCATCGCGGCGCACTACCTGTTCGAGCTCTACAGCGCGCTGATGCAGTCGACGGATGCGACGCTCGCCGCGATAGCGGCCAAGGCCGTCAAGGAGGTCGACTACCACCGCGACCATTCCATCCAGTGGGTGCTGCGCCTCGCTCAGGGCACCGAGGAATCCCGCCGGCGCATGATCACCGGTCTCTCCGACCTATGGCCGTTCGTGGAGGAGCTCTTCGTCGACGAGCCGCTGATCGACCGGCTCGAGGGCGTCGCCGTGCGGCCGTCCTCCCTCCAGGCCTCAGTCCTGAGCGCCATGTTCCCCGTGCTCGCCGAAGCCGAGCTCGAGGTTCCCCGCGGCTTCATCTCCTCCGGGGGCGGGCGCCGCGGCGACCACTCCGAGAACCTCGGGCCGCTGCTCGCCGAGATGCAGGTGCTGGCGCGGGCGCACCCCGGCGCGAAATGGTGACCGTGGCCTCCCTCGCCCGTCCGCGTCCGGGCGACGCGGCGTCGCAGAAGGCCTGGGACATCGCCGCCGAGGTCTGTGACCCGGAGGTCCCCGTGCTCACGATTGAAGATCTGGGAGTGCTTCGGTCGGTCGCCGTTTCGGCCGACGGAACCCACGTCATCCTAACGCCGACCTACAGCGGATGCCCCGCGATGGAGGCCATGCGCGACGACGTCCGGGCGGCCCTCACCAATGCCCACTACCAGAACGTCACCGTGGAACTCGTGCTCGCCCCGGCCTGGACCACCGACTGGATGAGCGAGGAGGGCAAGGCGAAGCTGGTCAGTTATGGCATCGCTGCCCCGACCGGCCACTCCGGCGTGCGCCCGACCGGCGCCGTCCGGCTCCAACTCGTGGTCAAGTGCCCGCGCTGCTCCTCACTGAATACGCGGGAACTCGCCCGCTTCGGTTCGACGTCGTGCAAGGCACTCTACGAGTGCCGGGACTGCCTCGAACCGTTCGACTACTTCAAGGTGTTGTAACCATGGCCGCACTCAATCTGGGCAGTACCGATTCAGCCGTTCTCGACCCTGCCACCGAGCCTACAAAGCGCCGCGCCCGGTTCCACACCCTCGCCGTCGGCGAGGTGCGCCAGCTCACCCAGGACAGCGTCGAGGTGACCTTCCTGGTTCCCGAGGCGCTGCAGGGGGAGTTCGACTACGACCCCGGGCAGCACCTGGCGTTGCGCGCCACGATCGGCGGCCGGGAGCTGCGCCGCAGCTACTCGATCTGTCGTCCGCACGCGCTCGGCTCGGTCAGCGTCGCGATCAAGCGCGACCTCGGCGGGGTCTTCTCCAGCTGGGCGAACACCGAACTCCGGGCCGGGGACCGCCTTGACGTGATGAGCCCGCAGGGCACGTTCACCACCGCGCTGGACACTCTGGACGACAAGCACATCGTCGGCATCGCCGCCGGAAGCGGCATCACGCCGCTGATGTCGCTCGCACACACCGTGCTCGAACGCTCGGAGACCTCCCGCTTCACGCTCGTCTACACAAACCGCACCGCGCTCGACGTGATGTTCCTCGACGAGCTTGCCGACCTGAAAGACCGGTACCCGGCCCGGCTGGCACTGCACCACGTGCTCTCGCGCCAGTCTCGCTCCTCCGCCCTGCTCTCCGGCCGGATCGACGAGGAGAAGCTGCGCCTGATGCTGGCCAGCATCATCCGTCCCAACGCCGTCGACGAGTGGTTCCTCTGCGGGCCGTTCGAACTGGTGCAGTTGTGCCGCGACACGCTGGAGAGCGTGGACGTCGAACCGGGCCACATCCGGTTCGAACTGTTCACGACGGGGGAGCCGACGCACGCGGTCGGCGACACTGGGCGGCCGGTGGTCGTCGGAATCGGTGACAAGACCTTCGAGATCGAGTTCACGCTCGACGGCGAGAGCGCCACGGTGACCACGCCCGTCAACGCGAAGGAGAGCATCCTGAACGCCGCCCTGCGTGTGCGGCCGGACGTTCCGTTTGCCTGCGCTGGGGGAGTGTGTGGCACCTGCCGCGCCAAGCTCGTCAGCGGTGACGTCACGATGACCGAGAACTACGCCCTCGAACCGGACGAACTGGCCCGCGGCTATGTGCTCACCTGCCAGTCGCACCCAACGACCGACCGGGTCGTCGTCGACTACGACGTGTAGCGCCACTCGCCCATCAGGTATGGCGCGCAAGCGCAGAAAGCGGTTCCCGTGATCGAGCTGTCCATCCGGGACGACGTGGCCTACGTCGTCCTGAACGCCCCCGACAAGCTGAACGCGCTCGACGAGGCCGGCCTGGCCGAGCTCGCGGCCGCATACGAGACCGCGGAGGCGGCCGGCGTGCGCGCCCTCGCGCTGCGCGGCGAGGGCCGCGCATTCTGCGCGGGCCGTGACATCTCGGGCGTCGACCCGCGCGACGACGATGTGATGGGTTTCCTGGGGGGACTCGTCACGCCGTTGTTGCAGCGGATGAGCGCCTTCCCGGCGCCCACCTTCGCCGCCGCGACCGGGGCCTGCCTCGGGGTTGGCCTCGGCTTGCTGATCGCCACGGATGTCGTCTACGTCGCCGACACCGCGAAGATCGGGTCCCCGTTCGCGAACCTCGGTGCCACGCTCGACTCCGGCGGCCATGCCCTGTTCGTCGACCGGCTCGGCGCGCACCGCACTCTCGACCTGATCTACTCCGGCCGGCTCATGTCGGGCGCGGAGGCCGTGGCCGCCGGCCTGTTCAGCCAGGCATTCCCGGCCGACGAAGTGACGGATGCCACATTGACGGCCGCCCAACGGGCCGCACAAGGGGCGACTCAGGCGTTCCTCGCCAGCAAGGAGCTCGTGCGCGCCCTCCGGGACGACCGGCTCGGCCTCTGGCAGAGCGCCGCCGCCGAGAACCGGGCGCAGGCGGCCCTCTGCGACACCGCTGACTACCGCGAGGGCTTCGCCGCCTTCCAGCAGAAGCGCAAGCCCGCGTTCACAGGCCGCGACTGACCCGTCGCGTCCCTGTCCTGGCCCGTCCCTGCCGCCCGCGTCGAACCAATTCGACGGAGATTCTGGGAAAAAGGCGGTTCCCGAAGGTTCTGGGGCCGTTTCGGGCAAAATCTCCGTCGAATTCGTTAGGGCCGGTCGCCGCGGTCGCCCGCAGCGACCACATCCGCAGCATTTGCCGACCAGGTCCGCGGCGCGGGTTCTACGCCGCTGCGCGGCTGGCACGCCACGCGCTTAGCGGCGCAACACCTGCGTGCCGCTCCTGGAGCGGGCAACGGATGCCGCTACGCGGCTGCGCCACCCAGGTAGGCGTTGTGCACCTCGGGGAGTTCCACGAGTTCGGCCGGGGTTCCCGTGAGTGCCACCCGTCCGCGGTGCATGACCACTGCCCGGTGCGCGATCTTGAACGAGGCGCGCACATTCTGTTCCACGAGGAGAACCGCGAGCTGCTTCTCGACGCAGAGCCGGGAGAGCACGTCCATGATCTCCGCGACCACCTTCGGCGCGAGGCCGATGGACGGCTCGTCCAGCATGATCGCCGTCGGGTTCGCCATCAGGCCGCGCCCGATGGCCACCATCTGCTGCTCGCCACCCGAGAGGGTTCCGGCGGCCTGACCCATCCGGGTGCGCAGCCGGGGGAACAGCTTGAGGATCGAGTCGACGTCGCCGTGGCCCTTCTTCGTCCAGGCACCCAGCATGAGGTTGTCACGCACCGAGAGGGTCGGGAAGCACAGCCGGTTCTCGGGCACATGGGTCAGGCCGAATCCGGCCATCTTCTCCGTGGGCTTCCCGGTGATCGTGCGACCCTCGAGAGTCACGCTGCCCCCGGTGGGCCGGATGAGGCCGCTGACGGCTCGCAGCAGGGTCGTCTTACCGGCCCCGTTCGAGCCCACCACAGCCACGATCTCCCCACGCGCCACCTCGAAGCTGACCTCGTGCAGCACCGCGAGCTTGCCATAGCCGGCGTCCAGTCCGGAAACGATCAGCGTCATGCGTGCTCCTCCAATTCGTTCAGTTCCGCTTCGGCCTCGTCGAGGTCCGTGCCCAGGTAGGCAACGACCACGGCGGGGTCATTGCGCACGGACTCCGGGTCGCCGTAGGCGATGAGCACACCGTCGTCGAGCACCGCGACATGGTCGGCGAGGGACATGACCTGCGCCACATCGTGCTCGACGAGCACAATCGTGAGCCCGGCGGTCCGCAGCCGCCGCAGCAGCTCGGCCATCACCTCGCGCTCAGCGCCGGATAGGCCGGCCATCGGCTCGTCGAGGAGGAGCAGGGCCGGCTCGGCGGCCAGAGCCCGGCAGACCTCCATGATTCGCTGCTTGCCGAACGACAGATCCGAGGCTGAGTCGTCCGCGGCATCCGAGAGTTTCATCGACTGCAGGATCTCGTAGGACGCGGCGCGGTGGGCGCTCTGCTCACCCGACTGCAGCCCCAGCATTCCGCGGAGGACGCCCGCGCTTCCCTTGCGGTACCTGCCCATGTACACGTTGCCGACGACATCCGTCGAGGTGAAGACCTGCAGGTTCTGGAACGTGCGGGTCAGCCCGTGCGCGGCGGCGACGTGCGGTTTGCGGCCGGAGATCACCTGGTCGAGGAACGTGACGGTGCCCTCGCTTGGGGTCAGTGCTCCGGAGATCATGTTGAAGCAGGTCGTCTTGCCGGCACCGTTGGGGCCGATCAGACCCAGGATGCTGCCGGCCGGCACGGTGAGGTTTACATCGTTGACGGCGACGACGCCGCCATATCGTTTGCTCAGTCCCTCGAGGACGAGGATCGGCTCACCGGCCGCGACCGGGGTGCTGACCGCCGGGAGCTGCGGGATCGTCGTGTCGTCCTCCGGGACGTGCGCATGCGCGTCGCCGGGTGGGCGCTTCCCGGCGAACGGCAACTTCTGCCACAGCGTGGTCGCCGCCTGGTGGAGGCCGCCGGGCAGGAGCAGGATCACCAGGATCAGGACGATACCGTAACCGAGCAACTGCACCTCTCCGGTGGCGCCGGGGAAGATGGCCGGGATGACGTCGCGCATGCCCTCGCCGAGGAATTGCACAAGGAAGGCGCCCGCGACGGCGCCCCAGACCGATCCCAGGCCCCCGATGACGACCATCAGCAGGATCGAGACCGACAGGTGGAATTCGGCGGTGGCGGGGCTCACGATCGCGACCTGGTAGGCGTAGAACACCCCGCCGAGGCCCGCGAAGCCGGCGGAGAGCACGAAGACTTTCAGCCGCAGCGCATAGGTGTTGACGCCGAGGCTCTCGGCGGCGAGTTCGGAGTCGTTGACGGCCGAGAGGGCGCGACCGGCGCGGCTGTGGGTGAGGTTGAGGGCCAGGATGAGCCCGATCACCACGAACGGCGTCACGAACCAGAGGAAGAAGCCGCTGTTGTCGATCGGGATCCCGAGCACCGTGGGTCGCGAGATGCCGTAGATGCCCGTGGTTCGTCCGGTGACATCCCATTCGCGCACGCCGATCATCACGATGAAGCCGAGCCCCAGCGTCGCCAGCGCGAGGTAGTGGCCGCGCAGGCGCATCAGCGGAAGGCCCACGAGCAGGGCGACCAGCATCGCGGCGAGAACACCGACGGTGGCCGCGACCGGGCCGGGCAGATCGAGCTTGGTCAGCAGGATTGCGTGGGTGTACGCGCCGATCGCGAAAAACGCGGCCTGCCCGAGGCTGACCTGCCCGGCCAGACCCATCAGCAGGTTGAGCCCGATGGCCGGCAGGGCGAAGATCATGGCGAACACGACGATGTTCATGACCGAGGAACTGGCCGTGAAAGGGACCACGATCATCAGCGCGACGAGCACGCCGCAGCCGATCAGCGTGCTCTTGTTGTTCGCCCAGAAACGCGTGCGGAGGGAGCGCGTCCCGGCGAGGGTAGGTGTGGTTGCATGTGTCATTTCGCTACACCCTGACCGCTGTGGGCTTGAGAACGAGGCCCTGGGGGCGAACGACGAGCACAAGGATGAGGATGAGGAAGGCGGCGCCGTCCCTCAGGCCGGACGAGACGTACCCGGCCACGTAGGCCTCGATCACGCCGAGCAGGAGAGCCCCGACGATCGCGGCACGAAAGGAGACGAAGCCGCCGAGGACGGCGGCGACGAAGCCCTTGAGGCCGAGCAGTACGCCGCCCGACCAGAGTGAGAGGTAGATCGGGGAAGCCACCACGCCGGCGACACCCCCGACGAAACCCGCAATCGCGAAGGCCAGCACTGACGCGGTGACCGGTGAGATCCCCACGATGCGCGCCGCAACGGGCTGCTCCGCACACGCCCGCAGGGCCTTGCCCCAGCGTGACTTCTCGTAGAAGAGCACAATTCCACCGCCGACCACGATGAGGGCGCCGATCATCCAGAATTCTTGAGAACGGATGCTCACCCCGCCGATCAGGATGTTGGTCCCCGGGAACAGGGGCACCCCCTTGGCCTCGGGCCCCCAGGCCAGCAGCATGATCGCCTGCAGCAGAGTCGAGACGCCGAGGGTCAGGATGATGGACGTGAGCGGGGTCAGCTTCTTCACCCGTGCGATGATCAGCCGTTCCATCGCAATGGCCACCAGGGTCACCGAGAGGATGGCGACCAGGATCGCGAGAAGGAGCGGCATCCCGGCCGCGGCGAGCCAGGCACTCCCCAGTCCGGCCAGCATCGCGAACTCGCCCTGGGCGATGTTGATGACGTGGCGAACCGTGTAGACGGCGATCAGGCCGACGGCGAGCAGGGCGTACACAGAGCCCTGTGAAAGCCCTGCCACCGTCAACTGCAGGAAATCAGTGAGCACGATCAGTCCTTGAGGAGGTTCCAGCGACCATCCTCGGCCTCAGCCAGGATGAGGGCGGTGGCGTCGAGGCCGGAGTGGTTCTTCGCGGTCATCTGGAAGACTCCGGAGATCCCAGTCCACTGGGCGCTCTCGAGTTCGTCGCGCAGGGCATCCGCGTCGGTGCCGGCGGCCTCGATCGCGTTGACGGCGATGTGCCAGGCGTCGAACGCGTGGCCCGCGAAACCGGACGGCTGCTCGCCGTAGGCCGCGTTGTAGTCCGCCTGGAACTGCTCGATGACCTCGCGCTGGGTGTTGTCGGCCGCCAGCTGGTCGGCGACGAGCAGGCGGCCCATCGGGGCGATGACGCCGTTGGCGGCGTCACCGGCGGCGTCGAAGAATGCCTGGTTCGAGATGCCGTGCGAGTGGTAGACCGGCTTGTTCACGCTGAGCTGCACATAGGCCTTCTGGGCCAGGCCGGCCGAGGGGTTGATGCCCCAGATGATGACGGCGTCGGAGTCCGAGCCGCGCACGTTGGTCATCTGCGGGGTGAAGTCGGTCGCGCTCGGCTCGAAGGCCTCCGTCATGACCAGGGTGATGCCGCGCTCGGCGCCGAGGTCTGTGATGTACTCCGCGACCCCTTCGCCGAAACCGCTCGCGTCGCGCACGAGGGCCAGCTTGGTATATCCCTTCGCCTCGGCGTCGTCGAGGATGCGCTCGAGCACGACCACGTCGTTCTGTGCGGTCTTGAAGACCCACTTCGAGCCCTCGACGATGGCCACGTTGGCCGCGACGGAGATCATCGGGATCTTCGCGGCTTCCGCGATGGGGCGCATGGCCAGGCTGGGCCCGGTGCGTGAGGCACCGATGATGATGTCGACCTTGTCGCTCTCGATCAGCTTGCTCGTGGCCTTGGCCGCGCCGTCCTCGGTCGACTGATTGTCGATGATGGTGAGCTCGACGTCGCGGCCGTCGATGCCGCCGTCGTCGTTGAGCTGCTTGGCCAGCATTGTGAGCGTGTTCTGCTCCGGCACGCCGAGGCTGGCGCCGACGCCGGTGACGTCGAGAACCGCGCCGATCTTGATCGGGCCGGCCTCCGCTGCAGGGTCGTCCTTGGCCGTTCCCCCCAGGTTCGAGGTGCTGCATCCGGCCAGCGCAAGGGCTGTGATAACGGCAATCGGCGCGATGAAACGCAGACGAGACTTCTTCATTGGAATCTCCTTCAGAGGAACAGATAATTAGTGACCGACCAGTCGTTCACTAATTCAGGTGTGGGCCTGACAGTACCGTGGCATCGCCGCGCGCGGCAAGGGTCCCGAGGCAGTCGTTCGTAACGAGTGGGTGACGGTGTCGGCGGTGAAAGGATGCCAGTCGGCGCCGGGTCCGTTAGGCCAGCGCGAGCATCCCAGCCGCGCCGAGGGCCAGCGCGAGGCCCAACCACTGCACCGGCGCGATCCGTTCCCGGAGCACCACGGCGGCGAGCAGGATCGTGCCGGCCGGGTACATTGCCGTGAGTACGCTCATCACGCTGAGGTCCCCGGCGCGCATGCCGAGCAGCAGCAACACATTGGCCACGACGTCGATCACGCCGCAGGCCACGGCCAGCCGCAGCCCGATGGTGAGCGTCGAGCGGGGCTGCGGCGCGGCATCCGTCACCGGTCTGAACGAGCCCGTCATCGGCGCGGTCGTCACCAGTGAACGTCGCCGCCGCAACGCGAGCAGGGCGAGCAGCCCGACCACGGAGAACATGATCGCCGCATTCACCGCGCGGTTCATCACCAGCGGTACGAGCCCGCTGTCCGCCGGGGTCAGGTCGATCATCACCATGAAGGCGCCGATCATCGTGCCGGAGCCGAGGGCCATCAGCACGCCGAGCAGGCTCGGCCGCACGGCGCCGCGCTCGGGCACGAAACCCACGAGCACCACCGCCACGAGCGCCAGGCCGAGCGCCCAGTAGCCGATCGGGGCGAGGCGGTCGCCGCCGGCCAGCCCCACCGTCATCGGCACGACCGCCGACACCACGGCCGTGAGCGGCGAGAGGATGCTCATCGGCCCGATCGCGAGGCAGGTGTAGAGCAGCGAGATCGCGATTGCGCCGCTGACTCCGGACAATCCGCCCCACAGCACGGCCGACGGCGACCAGACCCCCACCACAAACGGTAGGGCGAGCAGCAGGGCCACGAGCCCGGATGCCGCGGCGACGGCCGTCACGAGCAGGGAACTCATGCGCTTGGCGGCGAGCCCGCCAAGGAAGTCGGCACTCCCGAAGATGAGTGCGCCGGTGAGGCCGAGGACCGCGGTGAGCATAGAAAACGAGCTTAGCGAGTGGCCGGTATCCTAAAACCCCCAACTGTGTGAGGCGGGGAGACAGGTCGCTGTGAAACGAGGGAACAGGGCGCGGCAGTGGGCAGCGCTCGCGCTGGGCGCCGCCGTGGTGGCCGCGCCGCCGTGGTGGTCCGCCGCCCCGGCGTCGGCCCACGACTCCGTGGGCGGGTCCTCCCCGGCAGCGGGGGCCGTCGTGACTGAACAGCCTTCGCTGTTCACCGTGACGACGAACGACGCCCTGCTTGACCTCGGCGGCGGGGGAGCGGGCAGCGGGATGCTCATCAGCGGGCCCGCGCGTGTGGCCACGCCTCTCTACTACGGTGACGGCTGTATCAGCCTGCTCGGCCCGACAGTCGAGACCAAGGCCCAGCTGGGCCAGCCGGGCGAGTACACGGTGACCTGGCAGGTGGTCTCGACCGACGGGCATCCGGTGTCCGGCGACTTCACCTTCACCTGGCAACCGGCCGCCGACCAGGCATTGGCTGAAGGGTCCCCGGCCAAGCCGGTCTGCGCCGAGACCGCGGACGCCGCCGCGGATGCTGCTTTCCCGGATTCCACCGACACAAGCACCGTCGCCCTCGCCGAAGCCCCCCTCGTCGCCGTCTGGATCGCCGCCGCCCTCGGTGCCGTCCTCCTCGCCGTGGCTGGAACCCTCCTCGCCATCCGCCGAAGCGCGCGTCGCCCACCGAATCAGCCCGAGCAGCCTGACCAGCCCGCGTAGCCGACCCGCACCATCGGAGGGCGCAGGTAGAGTTGCCGGGTGAGTTGGAACGCCGAAATACCGTGGAATCCTGACGAGTTCGAACCACCCGACGAATTCGACGCCCCGCCACCGCCCGACGGCTATGCCGGCGGAGCCAGGGAGTGGGAACCGGCCCCGGGCCTGGCGGGCCCGGCAGGCCGCGCTCGCGCCGGCGCATCCGCCCTTCGCGTACCCGCAACCCCGCCCCGCCGCGCCACCGCGAAGTTCGCGACGGCCGGCGAGGCCCTGCGCACGGTCTTCGGCTACGACTCCTTCCGCGGCGAGCAGGCCGCCATCATCGACCAGGTCATCAACGGCAACGACGCCGTCGTGCTGATGCCCACCGGTGGCGGTAAGAGCCTGTGCTATCAGATCCCCTCGCTCGTGCGGGAGGGCACCGGCATCGTCATCTCGCCGCTGATCGCCCTCATGCAAGACCAGGTCGACGCGCTCACCGCCGTGGGCGTGCGCGCCGCGTTCCTCAACTCCAGCCAGGACTCCGCCGCTCGGGGCACGGTCGAGCGTGACTACCTCGCCGGCAACCTCGACCTGCTCTACGTCGCCCCCGAGCGACTCTCCTCCGAGGCCACCAAGCGTTTCCTCGACCGCGGTACCATCGCCCTCTTCGCCATCGACGAGGCCCACTGCGTGTCGCAGTGGGGGCACGACTTCCGGCCCGACTACCTGGCCCTGTCCGACCTGGCCGACCGCTGGCCCGATGTTCCCCGCATCGCTCTCACCGCCACGGCCACCGACGCCACCCATAAAGAGATCACCACCCGGCTACAGATGGGCGATGCCCGGCACTTCGTCGCCAGCTTCGACCGGCCCAACATCCAATACCGCATCGTCGGCAAGGCCGAGCCGCGGAAGCAGCTCCTGGCCTTCATCAAGACCGAGCACCCCACGGATGCCGGCATCGTCTATGCCCTCAGTCGCAAGACCGTCGAGGCGACCGCCGAATTTCTGCGCCAGAACGGGCTCAACGCGCTGCCCTACCACGCGGGCCTCGACCAGGGGTTGCGCGCCCGCACCCAGTCCCGGTTCCTCCGTGAGGAGGGCGTCATCATCGTCGCCACGATCGCGTTCGGCATGGGCATCGACAAACCGGATGTGCGTTTCGTCGCCCACATCGACCTGCCCAAGTCCGTCGAGGGCTACTACCAGGAGACCGGCCGCGCGGGCCGCGACGGCCTGCCCTCCACCGGCTGGCTCACCTATGGCCTGCAAGACGTCGTGCAGCAGCGCCGCATGATCGACGAGTCGCCCGGCGACCTCGGCCACCGGCGCAAGCTCTCCGCCCACCTCGACGCCATGCTCGCGCTCTGCGAGACCGTCAGCTGCCGCCGGGTCAACCTGCTGCGCTACTTCGGCCAGTCCAGCGAGCCGTGCGGCAACTGCGACACCTGCCTCGAACCCCCCGTCGGCTGGGACGGCACCGTCCCTGCCCAGAAACTGCTCTCCACCGTGGTGCGCCTGCTGCGCGAGCGCAATCAGCGCTTCGGCGCCGGGCAGCTCATCGACATCCTGCGCGGCAAGGTGACCCCGCGCACCACTCAGCACAGCCACGACCAGCTGGCCACCTGGGGCATCGGTGCCGACCTCAGCGACCAGCAGTGGCGCGGCGTCGTGCGGCAGCTCCTCGCCCAGGGTTTCCTGGCCACCTCCGGCGAATACGGCACCCTGGTGCTGACGGATGCCGCCGCAGAGGTCCTCGCTGGCCGCCGCACAGTGGAGCTCCGCACCGAGCCCGAACGGGTCGCCCGCCCCGCGGCCGGGGCCCGCAAGAGCGCCGCGAAGGCGGCCGCGGCCGATCTCAGCCCCGAGCAGGAGACCCTGTTCGCGGCGCTGCGGGTCTGGCGCTCCGCCCAGTCCAAAGAGCAGGGCGTGCCGGCCTACATCATCTTCGGCGACGCAACCCTGCTGGCGATCGCCGCGACGAAGCCGGCCACCCTGGCCGACCTCGACGGCATCTCCGGCGTCGGTGCCAAGAAGCTCGACGCCTACGGCGCCGCCCTCCTCGAGGTCGTGTCCGCCGGAACCTGACGCCTCCCGTCCCGGACCCAACCCGCGGCATCCCGCAGGACCGGGTAGAACTGAGTCATGGACTGGACCGAGTACTTCAACGCTCAGGCCGCTCGCCCACCGCGTGCGGTGCTGCTCCGTGCCCTCGACCTCCGTGCCCTCGACCTCTGCGCCGACGCGCCACCCGCCCCACCCGGCACTGCGATCGACTTGGGCTGCGGTGCGGGCACCGAGACCCGGCACCTGCTCGCCGCCGGCTGGACTGTACACGCGTTCGACGCCGACCCGGGCTCTGAGGCCAGGGTCTGGACGGGCCTTCGCGCCGCGGAGCAGTCCCGCCTGGTCTTTCACCGGTCCCGCTTCGAGGATCTCCCCGAGTTGCCCGCCGCAGACCTCGTCTATGCGGGGTTTTCCCTGCCCTTCTGCGACCCCGCAGTGTTCCCCGACCTGTGGGCGGGCATCCGCGCGGCGCTGAAGCCCGGCGCCTGGTTCGCCGGAGAATTCTTCGGCCCCCACGATGAATGGGCCGGCCGCGCAGACATGAACTTCCATGATCGCGGCCAGGTCGAGGCGCTCCTGGCCGGTCTGCACGTCGTCGGCCTCGTCGAAGACGACCGCCCCGGTCAGTCCGCATTCGGCCCTCGCCACTGGCACCTCTTCCACGTCACCGCCCGCACCCCGACCACCTGTGCCCCAACGAATTCGACGGAGATTTTGAGCTAAAGCCACGTTTTGGGCTTGTTTTAGGGCTTCTAGGGCAAAATCTCCGTCGAATTCGTGAGGAGCGGCCGGGCCGTCGCTCCGGCAGAGGTGGTGCCCCGTTTGTGGGTAACGGTGCCGTCAGACCCTTTACCGCTGTGGAAACCTACAAGACGAATGCCGGGCGGAGCATCCTTCGTTGTAGGCCCGTCACGCACTATTTCCCCGCTTCGTGAGAGCCGCCTAGCGTGTAAGAAAATTTCGAGTTCGCGCGAAGACGAAGGACCAATGATGGTTGACACTGCTCAGCGCTCCAACAGCACTACCCCCGCCAAGACGGAGAAGACCCCCGCCAAGACGGACAAGAAGACGGACGCGACCCTGGCCACGACCGTCGCCGTCACGCCCCCCGTGGCGCCCGGCGTCGACACCGGCCCCGTTATGATCGCCGGCCAGGCCGGTGCCCCCACGGTCAACATCGAGTCGCTGCACCGGCAGCTGCTCGGCACCTGGGCCGACGTGCGCCTGCGGGCGCGCGAGCTCACGGCCAAGCCCGAACTGCAGCGCATCGAGGGTCAATCCATGGCCGAGCACCGCGAACGCGTGCTGGGCCAGCTCCTGATCCTGGCCGAGAACGGGCACGTGCACCGCGCGTTCCCGACGCACCTGGGCGGCGCCGACGACCACGGCGGAAACATCGCCGGGTTCGAGGAACTCGTCACCGCCGACCCCAGCCTGCAGATCAAGGCGGGCGTGCAGTGGGGTCTGTTCGGCGCGGCCGTGCTGCACCTAGGCACCAAGAAGCACCACGACGCCTACCTGCCGGGCATCATGACCATGCAGGTCCCGGGCGTCTTCGCGATGACCGAGACCGGACACGGCTCGGATGTCGCGGCCATCGGCACGACTTCGACCTACGACCCTGCGACGCAGGAATTCGTTATCGACACCCCGTTCCGCGCGGCGTGGAAGGACTACCTCGGAAACGCCGCGAAAGACGGCATCGCCGCCGTTCTCTTCGCCCAGCTGATCACGGCGGGCGTCAACCATGGGGTGCACGCATTCTGGGTGCCGATCCGCGACGAGTCCGGGGATTTCCTCCCCGGCATCGGTGGCGAGGACGACGGCCTCAAGGGCGGCCTCAACGGCATCGACAACGGGCGGCTCCACTTCGACGGGGTGCGCATTCCCCGCGAAAACCTGCTCAACCGCTACGGCGACGTCGCCGAGGACGGGACCTACACCAGCCCGATCTCCAGCCCCGGCCGCCGCTTTTTCACCATGCTCGGCACCCTCGTGCAGGGCCGCGTCTCGCTCGACGGCGCCGCCACCCAGGCTTCGGCGATGGCCCTCACGATCGCCATCACCTACGGCAGCCAGCGCCGCCAGTTCAACGCCGGTAGCGACACCGACGAGGAGGTCATCCTCGACTACCAGCGCCACCAGCGCCGTCTGCTGCCGCGCCTGGCCACGACCTACGCGCACACGTTCGCCCACGACGAGTTCCTGGTCAAGTTCGATCAGGTCTTCAGCGGCCAGGCCGACACGGATGCCGACCGGCAAGACCTCGAAACCCTCGCCGCCGCCCTCAAGCCGCTCTCGACCTGGCACGCTCTCGACACCCTGCAGGAGGCCCGCGAAGCCTGCGGCGGCGCCGGATTCCTCGCCGAGAACCGGCTGGTCGGCCTGCGCGCCGACCTGGACGTCTTCGCCACCTTCGAGGGCGACAACAACGTGCTCCTGCAGCTCGTCGCGAAGCGTCTGCTCACCGACTACAGCCGCAAGTTCGCCTCAGCCGGCCCGGGCGTGCTCGCCCGCTACGTCGTGCAGCAAGCTGCCGGCCGCGCCTACCACGGTACCGGGCTCCGCACCCTGGGCCAGGCGGTCTCCGACTTCGGCTCCACCGCTCGCTCCGTGGGCCACCTCCGCGACACCACGGTGCAGCGGGAGCTGCTCACCGACCGGGTCGAAACCATGATCGCCGAGATCGCGGGCAAGCTCCGCTCGGCCGGCAAGCTGGCACCGAAGGATGCCGCGGCCCTCTTCAACGCCAACCAGGACCAGCTGATCGAGGCGGCCCGTTCGCACGGCGAGCTGCTGCAGTGGGAGGCGTTCACCCGGGCGGTCGAGACCGCTGAAGACGCCGGCACGAAGCAGGTCCTGACCTGGCTGCGCGACCTGTTCGGCCTCGGACTGGTGGAGAAGCACCTGGCCTGGTACCTGATCCACGGGCGCCTGTCGGCCAAGCGGGCACAGTCGGTCACGGCCTACATCGACCGCATCATCGCCCGGCTCCGCCCCCACTCCGTCGACCTGGTCGACGCCTTCGGTTACAGCCAGGACCACCTCCGGTCGGCAATCGCCAGCGGTGCCGAGCAGGAGCGCCAGAACGAGGCCAGGGACTACTACCAAACCCAGCGTGCCAACGGCACCGCTCCCCGCGCCGAGAAGACTCCCGCCAAGAGGTAGCCCCGATCCGGTGGAGAGTGCCCGTTCCGCCGGCCGCTCTCTACCGGAACGGGCACCCTCGTGTCGTACCCAGGTACGAGGCCGGCGGGCGCACAAGCGTCCGCTGGGCCGATGCGTGCAGCATCCGTCCCCCGTAGCGTCGATGACGGGCCGATTTCACACGGTGAGACCGGCCCCACCGATGTACAACGAGGAGACGGATGATTCAGGCACAGTCCCTGACCAAACGGCACGGCGGCAAGACCGCGGTCGACGCGATCGACTTCACCGTGCAGCCCGGCAAGGTGACCGGCCTGCTGGGTCCGAACGGCGCCGGCAAGAGCACCATCATGCGCATGATCGTCGGACTGGACCGGCCGACCGCCGGATCGGTCACGGTCAACGGCAAGCATTACAGCGAGCACCGGGCGCCGCTGTGCGAGGTGGGCGTGCTGCTCGACGCGAGGGCCGTGCACACCGGCCGCTCGGCCCGCAACCACCTGCTGGCCCTGGCGGCCACCCACGGCATCCCGGCCGCCCGGGTTGACGAGGTGATCGAGCTCACCGGGATTGGAGCCGTCGCCCGCACGCGCGTCGGCGGCTTCTCCCTCGGCATGGGCCAGCGCCTCGGCATCGCAGCGGCGCTGCTCGGCGACCCTGCGGTGCTGATTCTCGACGAGCCCGTCAACGGGCTCGACCCCGAGGGCGTGCAGTGGGTGCGCCAGCTGATGCGGTGCCTCGCCGCGGAGGGCCGAACCGTGCTGCTGTCCTCGCACATGATGAGCGAAATGGCTCTCACGGCCGACCACCTGATCATGCTGGGCCGGGGAAAGGTGATCGTGAATGCCCCGGTCTCCGAGATTATCGGCATGGCCGGCACGCACCGGGTGCGCGTGCGCACCCCTCAGTCCGCCCAGCTTGCGGCCCTGCTCGCCCAGCCCGACGTCACCGTCACCACCGGAGAGCCGGACCTGCTCGAGGTAGCCGGTATTTCGGCCGGTGACATCGGCGAACAGGCCGCCGCCGCGGGCATCGTGCTGCACGAGCTGACCGGCGTGAGCGCGTCACTGGAAGAGGCTTACCTGGCCCTGACCCAAGACGAGGTGGAGTACCGCGCCAGCGGCTCCGCGCAACTGCAGGAGGCATGACGATGACCGAGACAACCGCGACCAAGACGCCCGCGCCCGCTGCTTCCTCCTCCCCGGCCGCGGACGGCACCGTGCCCGGCGCCGCATCCGCTGTGCACGGCCTGAGCGCGGCGGGCCTGCTGCGGTCGGAGTGGATCAAGCTGCGCAGCGTGCGCTCGACGGCATGGTCGTACGCCCTGCTCGTACTGGTTTCGCTCGCCCTCGCGGCGGTCATGTCCTCGACGCTCGACCTGCAGGGTGCGGACGCCTCGATGATCCCCGCGGCCGACCAGGCGACTTTCATCGCCCAGACCGCGACATTCGGGGTGTTCTTCGGCCA
This sequence comes from Cryobacterium sandaracinum, assembly GCF_004403415.1. Taxonomy (NCBI): domain Bacteria; kingdom Bacillati; phylum Actinomycetota; class Actinomycetes; order Micrococcales; family Microbacteriaceae; genus Cryobacterium; species Cryobacterium sandaracinum. Next base: position 117,359 of record NZ_SOGO01000016.1, on the reverse strand, counting down.
ACTCATCGTGGCCGTCCTCGGCGCGCTGACCATCAGCGGCGAATACTCCACCGGCATGATTCGGTCCACGTTGACAGCGGTGCCGCGCCGGCTGCCCGCCCTTGCGGCGAAGGCCGCCGTGCTGTTCGTCACGACCTTCGTGGTTGGGCTGGCCGCCAACCTCGGTTCCTATCTGGTGGCGTCGCTGGTGCTTTCCCGGCAGGGCTTGGGCGTCAGCTTCGCGGATCCAGCCGTGTTCCTGCCGGTACTCGGCGGTGCGCTCTACCTGGCCCTGATCGCGGTCTTCGCCCTCGGCATCGGCACCATCGTGCGCAGCGGGGCCGGCGGCATCGCGGTCGTGCTCGGCATCGTGCTGTTGCTCCCGATGGTGTTCCAGGTGATCGCTGCCCCGTGGGCCGCCGCGGTGCTGCCGTATCTGGTGTCGAACGCGGGCATCAACATGTTCGGGTTGATGTCGTTCAGCCCGGTGCCGATCGAATGGTGGGTCAACCTGCTGGTGCTGCTCGGCTGGCTCGCGGTCAGCTTGGTCGGTGCCGCTGTGGTGTTGAAGCGGAGGGACGCGTAAAGTCCTCTGAATGACCGAATCACTCCTCGCCCTCGGTCGGCCGCTTGTGCCGACCGAGGGCGAACTGCGTCTGCCGACACCGCCGGGGGTGGCCGGGCGGTTCTGGGCGCGGCATCCGTGGCTCAGCGATGCGCTGGTCGCGAGCGCCTATTTCGTGCCGATGGCCGTCGTCTTCCTGATCGACCTGACACGGCAGGCCGGGCCCGGCCTGCCGCCGCAGGCCCTCATCACCGCCGCGGTGGTGATGGTCATCACGGCCGCACTGCTGGTCCGGCGGCATGCCCCGCTTCTCGTGCTCGGGGTGACCTGCGCAGGACTGGTCGTCGCGTTCCCCGGCCAGGGCGACACCCTGCCCGTGCTGATCGCGCTCTACACTGCCGCGGTCTACCGTGGCGTGCGAAGCGCCTGGTTCGGCCTCGCCGTGGCGATCGGCATCGGCGCCCTAGGTGCTTTTCCGGGCGCGAGCAGCTACGCATCCTGGCTTGCGGTCGCCTCCCAATCCGCGGTCCTCATGCTCGCGGCCACCCTGATCGGTGTCACGGTCGGCGATCGCAAGCGTTATGTGGCCGCGCTGGTCGAACTGGCCGCACAGCTGGCCCGAGAGCGCGACCAGCAGGCCCAGCTCGCCCGCATCACCGAACGCGGGCGCATCGCCCGGGAAATGCACGACATCATCGCGCACAGCCTCTCGGTCATGGTCGCGCTCGCCGACGGCGCCGACGCGCTGCTCGTCAAAGACCCGGAACGTTCGCGCGCTGCGCTGCGCGAGGTGGCCCGGACCGGCCGCGGCTCGATGTCCGAGATGCGCCGGCTGCTCGGCGTGCTGAGTGAGGGTCCTCAGGAGCAGGGCGACCCCGAGGGGACGGATATCCCCCTCCGGCCCCAACCCGGCGCCGACCAGCTCGTCGACCTGGTCGAATCGTTCCACGCCGCCGGACTGCCCGCCCGGCTGGAACTCACCGGGCGCATTCCCGGGAGCCAGGGTCTGCAGTTGACGGTCTACCGGATCGTGCAGGAATCGCTGACCAACGCGCTGCGGTATTCGGCGCATCCGACCGCGGTGACCGTGCGACTGATCCGGGTACCGGGGCGGCTCGAGGTGGTCATCGCCGACGACGGCCGGAACGCGTCGGCCACATTGCCGTCGTCGGCTGCCGGGCGGGGCATCATCGGGCTGCGCGAGCGCGTCGCGCTCTACGACGGCACCCTCGTGGCCGGGTGCCGTCCCGGCGGCGGCTGGCAGGTGCGCGCGACGATGACGGTCGACGAGACGGGGGAACGGGCATGACGCCGATCCGGATTTTGCTCGTCGACGACCAGGCGCTGCTGCGCACGGGCTTCCGGATGGTGCTCGAGGCCGAGGACGATTTCACCGTGGTGGCCGAGGCCGGCGACGGCGCCGAGGCGATCGCACTCGCCACCGACCTGCATCCCGACGTCATCCTGATGGATGTGCGGATGCCCGGAATCGACGGCATCGAGGCCACACGGCGGATCACCGCCGCGTGCCCCGACAGCCGGATCATCATTCTCACCACTTTCGACCTCGACGAGTACGCGTTCGGTGGCCTCCGCGCGGGCGCGCGCGGGTTCCTGCTGAAAGACGCCCAGCCCGCTGAACTCACCGCGGCAATCCGGGCCGTGGCCTCGGGCGACGCCTCCGTTTCGGCGCGGGTGACCCGGCGCATGCTGGACCTGTTCGGAGCGAAGCTTCCGGGGGCAGATCGGGAGGCCGACGGTACCGAAGCGGATGCCGACGCCGGCCGACTCGGCCTGCTCACCGAGCGGGAGCGAGAGGTCTTCTTCGCGGTTGCGGAGGGTCTGTCGAACCCGGAGCTCGCCGAACGTTTCTTCCTGTCCGAGTCCACCGTCAAGAGCCACGTCGGACGCATCCTGGCCAAGCTTGAGCTGCGTGACCGAGTGCAGGTCGTCATTCTGGCCCACCGGCTCGAATAGGCTCGGGGGTATGCGCACCTTCTACCCCGAGATCGAACCCTACGAAACCGGACTCCTCGAGGTCGGTGACGGGCAGACCATCTACTGGGAGGCATCCGGCAACCCCGACGGCAAGCCGGCCGTCTACCTGCACGGAGGGCCGGGCGGCGGATCGAGCCCGAAGCAACGCCGCGTCTTCGACCCGAAGAAGTACCGCATCATCCTTTTCGACCAGCGTGGCTGCGGTCAGAGCACGCCGCACGCGAGCGCGGCGGACGCCGACCTCACCACCAACACCACCTGGCACCTCGTGTCCGACCTCGAGAAACTGCGCGAGCACCTCGGGATCGAGCGTTGGCTGGTCTGCGGCGGGTCCTGGGGCAGCACCCTCAGCCTCGCGTACGCCGAGACACACCCGGACCGGGTCACCGAACTCGTGTTGCGGGGCATTTTCACGCTGCGCCCGATGGAACTCGACTGGTTCTACGAGGGCGGCGCGTCGGCGATCTACCCGGACCTCTGGGAGAGCTTCATCGCCCCGGTTCCGGTGGAGGAGCGCGGCCACCTGATCAGGGCCTACAAGCGCCTGCTGCACGACCCCGACCAGTACGTGCGCGAGCGGGCCGGCGTGGCCTGGTCCACCTGGGAGTCCTCGACCATCACGCTGCTGCAGCAACCCGACACGATCGCGCGTTTCACCGAGCCGGCGTTCGCGGTGGCCTTCGCCCGGATCGAGAACCACTACTTCACCAACTCCGGCTGGTTCGAACCGAACCAGCTGATCCGCGACGCGGACCGTCTGAAGGACATCCCCGGCGTCATCGTGCAGGGCCGCTATGACATGTGCACCCCCGCCTTCACAGCCTGGGAGCTGCACCAGAACTGGCCGGAGGCCGATTTCAGGCTGATCCCGGATGCCGGTCACTCCTTCGACGAGCCCGGCAACCTGGACGCGATCATCGAGGCCACGGACCGCTTCGCGACCTGAGGCCGGCCGGGAGAATCCCGGCGACAGCAGGCCCAGACCGGTCGGACGGCGGTCCTGAATATGTGCTCGCTCCCGTCGAAATAATCCCTGCCGGTGGTCTGTCCAGGCCCTTGACACTCTCGTCTTATTTGGTAATCGCACTACCCTTCGATAGCATTCGAATATTGCTCAGGTGGCCCCTCTTCGGGGGTCACATCCCTCGCGCTCTCGATCGCGCACAATCTTGAGATGTTGTATGTCTGCTCTTTATGCTGGCCAAAAATCCCCGATCAAATTCCTGAACCGGCACCCCAATGGCAAGCCACGTCTCGCCAAGCTATGGCAACTCACGGCCGTCCTTGCGGCGACAGTGCTGGCCCTATCGGCTGTCGTTCCGTCGCCCGCGTCGGCGGTGACCTCTCCCCAGGCTGTCGCCGCTGCCCCGATCGCAGTGAAAGCGGGGGAGGCCACCTGGACCACTATCCGCGAACCCAGCACACCCCAGAACGCCACGCCGTACGTCAGCGCCACGTCGCTGGCTGACAAGACCTTCCTCAAATTCGACACGGCACAGTACACGGGCATGAGCGTCGTGTCGGCGACATTGGACTTGAAAGTCGCCAGCACCACCTCTACCGCACCTGGCGTGCAGGTCTATCCGGTCTCCTCGGACTGGAGCGCGTCGTCTCTGACTGAGTCGAACCGCCCGGCCCACATCGACACGGAACTGAGTGGGGCATCGGTTCGGGCTCTGACCGGACAGACAATTTCTGTGCCGCTCTCGGGTCTGAACGGTACAGCGTTGTCCGGGTCGACTGCGTTCGAGGTGCGCTTCGCCCAGAAGTTTGTCAGCACCTCGTTCGTAGGCAAAGGGGAGGCGCGCCCCACGCTGAAGCTCGTCCTCGCGGCAACCGGCTCGGCGACCGGCGCGGCGACCGGCTCGGCGACCGGCTCGGCCACCGGCTCGGCGACTGGATCCGACAGCCTGTCATTCGCGGTTCCCGGGTCGAACACCACCGGCAAAAAGGTCTTTGCACACTACTTTCCGCCGTACCCCATCTCCATCGAGAACAAGGCACCCGCATCGGATTACTATGCGATCAACTACCTCACCTCGCAGGGCGAGGGAGGCATCCACGCCAACTACGGCGGATTGCTGCGCGACCGCCCTGAGGCTCGCGCTCCGCGTTCGGGGGATTGGAAACTCACTGATATGAAAGAGGAAGTCACCGACGCGGCAGATGCCGGTATCGATGGCTTCACCGTCGACATCATGAGTCTGTCCGGCCTCAACTGGGAGCGAACACTCGATTTGGTGCAGGGCGCGGAGCAGTCCGGCAGAAACTTCACCATTGTCCCGAACCTGGATATGACGGCCAGCGCCGGAAAGGCCAGCATCGCGACCATCGCGGCGAAACTTGCCGAATTATACAAGTCCCCGGCCACCTATCGTCTGAGTACAGGCGAATTCGTTCTCTCCTCCTTCGCCGCCGAGCGTCAGAACGCGGTCTGGTGGGGGCAGTTGAAGTCGACGTTGGCTTCGCAGTATGGAATCAAGACGGCGTTCATCGCCGTATTCCTTAATGCCAGTGACGAGAACCTGAAGAGTTTTGCACCGATCAGTTATGCGTTGAGCAACTGGGGAACCCGGACGCCGGTGACCATCGAGAACGGTCCCGACTACGCGGCGAAGGCACGAGCACTCGGCGTGAAGTGGATGTCTCCCGTTGTCGTCCAGGACGTCCGGCCCCGAAGCTACCTCTATGACGAAGCCGGCAATACGGAAACCCTGAAGGCGTCCTGGAAACGGGCGCTGTCGAACGGTTCTGAATTGGTGCAACTGGTCACGTGGAACGACTACTCCGAGGGGACGTCGTTTGCTCCTTCGGCAGCGCACGGCGAGGCCTTCCTGGATATCAACGCGTACTACCTGAGCCAGTTCAAGAAGGGCTCGGCGCCGGCTATCGTCAACGACTCGATCTACTTGACGCACCGGATTCAGCCCTATGCAGCGACGCCGACCACGCCGCAGCAGCTCATGTCGCCCACGTTGAGCGGAACAGCCATGAAGCCTCGGGATACCGTCGGAGTGCTCACATTCCTCACGGCACCGGCGACGGTCACGGTCTCAATCGGAGGAAAAAAGACATCGTTCGAGGCGCCGGCAGGAGAATCAAGCAGGACGTTCCCGCTGGCGCTGGGCACGGTCGGTGCGAGTGCAGACCGGAACGGGGCGCAGATCGCCGCGGTCACCTCTCCGTACACAGTCGTTGCGCGCCCTGTCGTGCAGGATCTGCAGTATTACGCCGCAAGCAGCAGGACCCAGTAACCAGGATCACCGGAACATAGCCGGGTGCTGCCGAACTGCCTGCGGGTCGGCAGCACCCTTTTGTGTCGAGTAGATCGTGTGACATCGCTACCGTTTGCGGAGTGCGACTTCTTCCTCGTGGCTGCGGACGGGTTGTTCCTGACGTGACGGCTCCTGCTCCGCCGCCGTGTGCGGCATGTAATACCTGCCTCGATTTCGACCGAGAAGCCGAGCGGGTGCCAGGTTCAGGATCGCGCCGAGCACCGGAGTCCCTGCCGTTTTGAGGCTCTCGACGGCTTTCCGGAGTTCCCGCGTTTCGACCTTTCCCGACCCGACGACGAGAACTGCCCCGCCGAAATACCTTCCGAGGATAGCTGCGTCAGTCACGGGCAGGAGAGGCGGGCAGTCGATGACGACGACGTTGAACCGGTCGCGCAGCGAGGCGAAAACCTGTTGGGCGTGTGTGGAGGAAAGCAGTTCGCTCGGGTTCGGGGGAACCTGCCCTGACAACAGGATCTGGAGGCCGTCCGGCCCCCAGGGTTGGAGGACATCATCCACGTCGGCGTCGTGGGCCAGAATAGTCGAAAGACCGACCGATCCCTCGAGGCCGAAATAGTCGGCCAGGGACGGTCTCCGCAGGTCCGCTTCGACCAGACACACCAGGCTGCCGGAGGCCGCGAGTGTGATGGCGAGGTTCGCCGCCGTGACGGATTTTCCTTCGCCGGGAATGGACGAGGTGACGACGAACACCTTGTGGCGCTCATTCGCCTGGAGGAAATGCAGGTTCGTTCTGACCTGCTTGAATTCCTCGGCCCGAATGGGGCTGAAGCCTCGTTGCGGGACCAGCGGGTTGTTGACACTCCCGCGGTCGTACACAATCGTCCCGAGAAGTGTCAGACCGAACTGCCTGAGCTGTTCCGCGGTTCTCACTTTTGCGCTCGTCAGCTCCCGCAGGAGAATGAAGCCGAGCCCGGCAACGAAGCCGCCCAGCAATCCGGATGCCAGTGCGATCGACGGGCTGGGGGCGGAAGGCGCGGTGGGTGTCGTCGCACTCTGCACGGACTCGAGGCGTAGTGGTGTAGTGCCGTCGCTCCTTTTCGGGACCAGACGGATCACCGTATTGACCAGACTCGTCGCCACCGCGTCGGCAGTGGCGGCGGCGCGGTCCGGCGAGGTATCCGTGACAGCGATCGAAATGAGAGACGTGTTCAGTGGCACCGAGGCAGATACCCGATCACCAAGTTCACCGACAGTGGTTTTCAATCCAAGCGCGGTTATCACAGGGTCCAAGACGATCTGGCGGGTCGCCATGATGCTGTAATTGCGGGCCTGCTGTTGTGAATAATTGCTGCCCTGCGCGAGGTCACTGGTGCTATCGCTACCGATTGCCGAAACGAATAACTCCGCTTCCGCGGAGTACTCAGGCTCGGTGGTCAGCACGTAAACCGAAGCGGCGATGACGCCAAGAATGGTGAATGTGACGAGCGCAACCCATCGAGATCGCAAGAGGTTCCAGAATCCACGTTGATCCACGCGTTCGCCCTTCACCGTGTCGAGCGGCACCGGATTGACCAGCCAATACTGAGACTCTATCAAGAACCTCATTATCACAGCGACCCACGTAGGGGGGGCATATGCGTGCCACTATGAGCACATGATAGCCCGACGTCTCATGCGGCCTCGGTGGTGGAAATTTCTCGTCGTCGCCGTGCTTTTCGTGGGTGCCATCGGGCTTGCACTCCTCGCGCTGCAACCGGTCGGCACGGAAGACGCAGGAGCGCCGAAAGACCCATACCCCACCATCACCGCCGTTCCACGTGCTCCTACGGCCGTGTTCCTCGGTGGGGCATCAACCTCGGGAGCCGGAGTCAGCGGCCAGGCCACCCGTTGGTCGACTGGGCTCGCTGCAGACAAGGGCTGGCAAGAGGTCAATCTCGCGACAAAAGAAGGTGACATCGCGTTTGGAGTCACACCCGGAACCTGTGGGCCCTCGACGTGTCCGAGCTACCAGGACTTGGTGGCCAAGACCGTCGGCCTGAATCCCTCCGTCGTCGTGGTGGCGGCGGAGCGGGCCGGCACGAATGTGGATCTGCCTGAAGCAGTGGCAACCATCAATGCCGCACTTGCCGCCCTGCGCGTCGGAGTGCCCGATGCTACTCTGGTCGTAGTCGGCCCGGCGGCGCTCAACGGTATGGACGATAGTCGGGCAGCCGAATTGGACAGTGAGGTTCGCGCCGCCGCGGCGCGCGTCGGCGCCACGTACGTTAGTCTGCTCGAACCGAATGTTCTCGATCCATCGATGGTCGCAAGTGACGGTGTCAGTGTGAACGAAGCAGGTCATGCCGCAATTGCAGTTCGTGTGAAAACTGCGCTTTCGTGACGGAACCTGGACCCGGCGCAACCGTCGGGACGTCGGGGTCGGCAACGACTTTTCGCACCGTCCTCGGGGTCACCGTTCTCGGTGCAATCCTTGCCGCTGTCGTGCCGCTGGCTCTCCTGGTACAGGTGCCAGACGTCGGCAGAGGACAGGCGTGGATTCTGACTCTGATCCTCGTCGTGTGGGCGGGTCTGCGACTCGCCCTCATCATCGTTGTCGGCCGTCCGATGCTGTTCGACTTCTTCTTCTGGATGTTCGTCTACGTCTTCATGGGGATTGCTCCAACCGTCCAGATCCGAAGTGGTCTCATCTCGCGGACGACGCAAGGTATCGACGAGTCGCTCGAGCTCCCCACGGCCGCCTTGGTCTGTCTCGGCGTCGCCTGCTATGAAATCGGGCGATTGGGTGCCTACGGGCATGAGCGCAGCAAGCTGACGACCGGGATTCGAGAACGGGGGAGTGCCCCCGTTCGGGTGGTGACCCAGGTGCGAACCTGGCCGACCCTGGTGCTCGTCGGCGCGGGCATCGTACTCAGCTTGTATTTCATCTCCAGGGTCGGTGCGGGATCGCTTTTCGGTAGCAGGGATCAAGCCTTTGCCGCGCGTTCAGCGGCGTGGACGGACCCCGCGGTGCGCTCGATCATGTACGCCGGTGCTATCTATCCGTTGTTGGTGGGCATCGGTGCGCTCGTGCAGCTGAGGCGGAGGACGACGGGGCCGCTGTCGATGGCCTATCGCGGCCTGATCGTTGTCGGGATTGCACTCCTTCTCACCGTCGTGAATCCGGTCAGCAGCGCACGCTACAGCCTGGGCACTGTCCTCTTCGCCCTCGCCGTTTTCGCGGGAGCCCTGCTCACCGTCGCGCGTGTTCGAGCGACCCTGACTGCAGCACTCGTCGGATTGATTTTTCTGTTCCCTCTGGCGGATGCCTTCCGGCGCCCGGAAGTCAACTTGGTGCGCAACGGTTTCTTCGGGGAGTACGAGGGGAACCCTGACTATGACGCATTCTGGCAAGTCGCCAACGCATTTTCGTACGGTCTTGACGGGCTGATTGAGCCGGGGCGCCAGGCGCTCGGCAGTGTTCTCTTCTGGGTGCCCCGAGGCGTCTGGCCGGACAAGCCTGTGGACACGGGAATTCTGCTCGCCCAATATCGCGGCTACAGTTTTCAGAACCTCTCTGCCCCGCTCTGGGCGGAATTCCTGGTCAATGGAGGTATCGGCGTCCTTATCGTGGGTTTTCTCCTGCTGGGCTACTCCCTGCGTGTCATGGACAGTCGACTTCTCCCCGCGTTCAATGCCGCGGGCTATTGGGCCATTGTCGGCGCGATCTTTCCGGTCTATATGACAATTCTCTTGCGCGGTTCACTGCTCCAGGCGACGGGAGTGGTGGCGGTCGCGTTGGCGTGTCTGCTTTTCGTCCGACAGTCGGGCAGGCCCCCCGGAAGTGACTCGCTCAGCGGTACGAAGTGGCCAGAGCTTCAGCGATCGCCTGCATCCCGAACCGGTTCCGGCTAGCCAGCGCGCCGGCGCGGCCCATGCTGTGAGTCAGAACGTCGTCGCGTAGAACCGTTGCAACGGCGCCGACGAGAGCCTCGAGAGTGTCATCCACCACAATTCCGCATCCGATCTCAGTGACCGCCGGAGCGAGTCCGCAGCTATCCGTGATGACCACCGGCACGCCGAGTGACATGGCTTCGAGAACTGACATCGGATACGGTTCATCGATGGAAGGCAGAACGTATACGGCGGCCCGCGACAACCGTTCGTTGGTTGCACCCGGGGCCAGGGGTCCCTCCCAGGACAGTATGCCTTTACTATCGGCCGCGTCGATGAGGCGCTGTACCGCTGGCCCCTCTCCCTCATCGGGACCGACCAGGGTGAACGACACCGTCGGGAATTCATCAGCGAGTGCGAGCGCCATTTTCACGAAGAGCTGCGGGCGTTTCCGGCGGGCGAGTCGGGCTAGATAGAGAACTTCCGTGCCCGCAGCGGGACCGTTCGCGCTCCCCGGCGCCGGTACGCCATTGGCGAGATGCTTCAGATTGAGCGCCGTGCCCGCAACGGCACTGAGATCATTCCGTTCCTGGTCGGTGAGGTAGAACACCACCTTCGCCCCCCTCAGAGCCGGTCGGGTGACGAACGCGTCCAGAGGAATCGCCAATGGACTGTCTGAAGGGTCGATCATTCCGTGAGTCTGCACCACGTACGGTATCCCGGCCTTGCGCAACCAGCGCGCCGCAGGGAGCGTGACGAGGTCACGGGCGGCATGAATGTGCACAACGTCGAACGAGCGCGCGGCCTGCTTGAGCCAGTGCTGCAGGGCGGGTGCGCACAGGCCGGCGAAACCGATACCTGGGATGATCGTTCGGGCGGGGAACAGACGGAGCGGCACCCCGTCGAATTCATGGGGGGCCGCTTCGCCGAATCCGCGGGCGCCGCCGGCTACCACTACGTCGTGGCCTGCTTCACGGAGGGCTTTGGCCTGGTTCAACGCGACGCGAACGGGACCTCCATACTCACCGTTGGGACTGACGAGCGTCACGATGGAGAGCACACGCATTCAGGTCTGGTCCCGGTCCTGAGAGAGTGCTGGTCGTTCCGCGCGCGGAGCTCGCAGAAGTGCCCGGGCGGGCACGGTCCCGGAGACGAGAGCCGTCGCGCCGATAACGCTGTCGTGGCCGATCCGGCTTCCTCGGAGAACTGTTGCCCTGGCCGCGATCCAGGCGCCGTCTTCCACGATAATCGGCGCATTGTCGAATTCGAATGTCTGCGAGGTGCGGTCATGGCTGCCCGTGCACAGCATGACACCCTGGGAAATGCACACGTCACTGCCAATGATCACCGGCTCGAGATTCAGAATCCAGACCTCTTCACCGATCCACGAGTTGTCACCGACGACCAGTTTCCATGGCCAGTGGATGCGCACGCGATGGCGGATCAAAACATTGTCACCGATCGTGGCGCCGAAAAGCCGAAGGAGCGCCACGCGGAGACGGGGCGGGCACCACCACCGGACAACAACGAGTCCGGAGAGGAGAAGCCAGGCGATCTGCCAGAGCGAATTCCGCCCCCGTTCGTAGCCTGCGCCGGAGAATCCGGCCAGGTTCCGGCGAGGGAGACCTGACGGTTGGGCCATCGGTGGTCTCGCGTCGCTGACTGACATGACGGTCAGTGTACGCAGACAACCGATCAGCGGCTAGATATCCCGTTGAACCATGTTGCTGCTAGCTTGTTCGCATGCAACCCCGTCGAACTGAGCGTGGGCAGGCGAGATGAGGGTCCGATGAAGGCAGGTGCGCCGAGGGGTAGACGGCTGAGGCGCGTTCGCGCCAGCATGAACACCATCGTCGGATACTCGATTTCGATGGTGCTCCTGGCTGTCGTCTCGCTTGCGGTCATCCCCTCAATGGTCATGGCAAGCGGCGCGGCAGCGTGGGGAATGATTGCGGCAGGCCAGTCCATCGGCGGCGTGGGTGCGGTTATCGTGGCTTACGGCTGGGGTCTCTCCGGGCCGGCCTCCGTGGCGAGGGCAGACGCGAACATGCGACTCACCGCATATGCGGAGTCGGTTATCTGCAAGCTGCTGATCATTGTGCCCGTCGGCCTTCTTGTTTTTTCGGTGGCCTGGGGTGTCGGTCGCGACTACGCCATCTTCGCCGGAGTCGGTGCCCTGTCCACGGCGACCGTGGGACTGACCGCGAACTGGTGGTTCGTCGGTCTCATGCAACCGTACCGACTCTTGGTTTTCGAAACCGTCCCGCGGGTTCTCGGGACCGGCATCGGCATTTTCTACATGACTCACGGGTCGAGTGCTCTCGTGGGTGTGCTCTGGCAGCTGATCGGTATGGTGACGGCATTCGTGGCCTCAACCATATGGATCCTGCAACCGTGGAGACTCCGTCGACTCCGGTCGCTTCCGCGCAGGCGGATAGGGATGGTGCTTTCTTCGCAGCGGCTGGGTGTCACCTCGACCGTGCTTTCCTCGCTGTATACCTCGACCCCGATTGTCATTGTGTCGTTGATCGCCCCGGGCGCGCAGCCGGTTTACGCCGTTGTCGAGAAGGTGCAGCGCCAGGTGATCGTGGGACTCGGCCCATTCGTCACGATCCTCCAGGGCTGGGTGCCCAAAGCTCGAAGGCAGGACCTCGTCCGCCGAGTCAGGACGGGGCTGGTCGCCGCCGTGGTGTTCGCGGTTGCGCTCGCCGGTCTCATGCTGGCCGTAGCCCCGGAACTGGTGCGTTGGCTCGGCGGCGGCCAGATCAAACCGTCCTTTGTCACCTTGATACTGATGGCGCTGATCACCGGAGTGAGCCTGATCGAGGCGGTCGTCAGCAAGGCCTGCCTGGCGGCATTGCGCAGACTCGATGTGGTGACCGGGGCGACGGCCATCGGAACTCTGGTCGGTCTACCCTGCGTCGCGATCGGAGCCGTGTCCTGGGGGGCAGAGGGGGCGCTCTGTGGTATCTTCGCTGGGCTTTCGCTCAGGCTTCTGCTTGAACTCATGGGCATGCGCCGCGCAATCGCCCAGCACAGCGAGGATGCGCTCGACGTGACAATGGTTCCGGAAATCGGGGTGAGCGGCTCTTGAGTCAGATCAAAGACGCGATGAGGGCGCTGGCTTGGGCGCTGCCGGCGAGCACGGCTAAGAACCGGCTCCTTCGCTCGATCGGCCACGACATTCATCCGACCGCAATGGCGCGATCCTGTCTCGTCCTTCGGGTCACACAGGTCTCGATGGGAGCGAACAGCCGGATAGGCCGATGGAACCTGCTCAAGAACATGCGCCGGGTGTCAATCGGTGATCACGCAACCATCGGCCGCTTGAACGTTTTTTCATCCCACCCCGTGTACAAGCGGCTCTACCCGGACGGCGCGGCACTGGAAATGGGGCCTCATTCAAAAATTACGAGCCGGCATCAGTTCGATTGCTCCGGCTCCATAGTGATCGGCGAGTACTCCAGTGTCGCCGGGCACGAAACCAAGATTGTGACGCACAGCATCGACGTTCGACGAAATGCTCAGGCGGCATATCCGGTGCGAATTGGAGCCCGGAGTTTCGTCGGAGCGCGCTGTCTGCTCTTCGGCGGCGCTATCTTGCCGGATCGGTCGGTCCTGGCGGGAGGATCGGTGCTCGCCCGTGCGAGATCGGGCGGGTTGCCCGGACTATGGGCGGGTGTTCCGGCCGCGCTCCGCGGGCCGATCGACGGTGAGTGGTTCGAGCGTTCGACCACGGGAACCAGTCGGGTCTTCATCCCGGCTACGGGAGAAACGGTGGAAGACGCGCTTTAGCCGCGGGCAGACAGTGCCCGGAACCATTTGCCGAGCAGTAACGCCATGATCAGCGCGTTGGCGGCCAAGAGAAGGCTGTAGACCACCACGAAAGCACCGGGCCAGCCAGTGAGGATGAAGCTGAGCGAGAGGATCCCGTAGTCGGCCGGCAGCAGAGCAATGGCCCTGGCTCTCGAGGGGCGACGAGCCCCGCCCTCGCCGATGGCCGAGGTCGTGGAGGTTGCGTTGGCTGAACGGCGCAGGAGCAGCTCAGTCAGCAGGCCACCCACGAAGGTGACAACGGACACGACCTGGAATGCGAGGGGCACGAGATACCAGATCGGCTCCGTGGACCAGAAGCGGTACGCCGTGATGAGGATCGCTGCGTGGACGGCGACGATCTTGCCGGCGTCCACGACGTGGTCGAGCCACTCGCCAGCGGGGGAACCGCGGCCGGTCAGGCGCGCGACCTGACCGTCTGCCGAATCCAGCGCAAAGCCGAGAACGAGGAGGACCGCAACGCCGACGGCTCGGATCGGGCTTGGTTCTCCGCTGACCAGGAGAACAAGACCCGCCCCGGTCGCAAGGGCCGACAGCCCGGTCACCTGATTGGGCGTCATCCTGAGCCCAAAACACACCGAGGCCAGCACGCGCCCCAACGGTCGATTGACGTATCGCGTGTACAGCGACACCCCGGTCTGTGCCTTCTGCGCACTCGCAAGCTGTGCGTGAGCTTCACGAAACTGTGTCATCACGGGCCATCCTCGGATTGATTGAGCGTGGGCAGCGTGCCCCGTCCTCGGCACATGTTAGCCCCTCGTCGGACGTCACTCCTCCGGGGCATTGCGGGTGTGGCGCACAGGGCGTACGTTTCCGCCGATCCCACTTTTCGCTAAACGTGAGCAATGCTTTCTTACCCAAAGCGCTCCAAGGCCGCGTGAGGCTGGATTCCATAGTTCATTCGCGGTCATCAGAGCTTTTCGGCGATGAGGCTGTTCACCCGAGGGATAGGTAGCTATGCGTAAGCTTGCCGCAATTTTCACGACCGTGGCTGTCGTGGCCGGACTCGTCATAGCGAGTCCCGTGCCACAACCGGCGTCGGCGCTCTCCGGCGGCGTCGCCTTCAGTGCGGACAACCTGTCGACCTGGCAGACGAACGGCGTTGTCTACGGAGTCGGAACGGTGCACGGAAAAGTCGTGGCGGGCGGAACATTTTCTCAGATCAGGCCGCCCAGCGGCGGTGCGGGAGTGCCGAGGAACCAGGGAACGCTTGCGATTTTCAACGCGGAGACAGGAGCCCCTGACAGCTGTCAGTTCGCCATGACCCTTAATGGGGCCACGCCGACCGTGCGGTCGGTGGTTGCCTCACCCGACGGCAACACCATCTACATCGGGGGCAATTTCTCCTCCGTCGGCGGGGTGAACGCCGCGCGGGTAGCCGCGATCGACCCGGTCGCCTGCACCGTCAAGCCGTTCCGGGTGGCGGGGGTGTCTTCCCTCGTCCGCGGCATGGCTGCCACCTCGTCCACCCTGTACCTGGCTGGGGAGTTCCAGACCGTCGGCGGCCAGGCGCGCAAGCGCTTTGCAGCGGTGGACGCGACGTCGGGCGCGCTTCTGCCCTGGGCCCCGGCGGCTGACACTGTCGGGCGGGCCGTGGCCGTCTCTCCCGACCGCAGCAGGGTAGCCATCGGTGGGGACTTTTTCACGGTCAATGACCAGGATTCCCACTCCATCGCGGTCGTCGATGCGACCACCGGCGCAAACGTGCGTAATTACCCCCTCGGCTTCATCCCGCGTACCTCGGTGACCAAGACCCTGTGGTCGGACGGCACGGCGTTCTACGGGGGCAACGAAGGAACGGGGGGCGGAGTCTTCGACGGTCGCTTCGCCGTCAATTGGAGCACACTCGACCAGACTTGGCGGGACAACTGCCTGGGCGCAACGCAGGCGGTGCTCGAATACCAGGGCACCCTGTATTCCGCGAGTCACGCGCACGACTGCTCATCGAACAACGCCTTTCCTGACGGGAGACGGATGTTTTTGATGGCACAGAACACCTCGGACGCGGCTTTGCTGGGCTGGTTCCCGACTTCCAATGACGGTACGGGCGAAGGAATCGGCCCGCGTGCTCTCACCATTGCCACCGGCGCCACAACGGGAAAGAAGTACCTCTGGTACGGCGGTGAGTTCACTGTCATCAACGGCGTCGTCCAACAGGGACTCACACGCTTCGGTCCGGATGACGTCGGTGCGCCGCCCACCCCGGTCGTTGCAGCCGAGGCGCTCACTTCGGGCGCCAATCAGATTCGCTTCCGCACCGTGGTCGACCCTGACGACAGTGCCTTGACGTACAACGTCTACCGGAACGGCGGAGCGACCCCAATCTGGACCGGCTCTGCCAGTTCCCTGTGGTGGACCCGTCCCCAGGTGACCGTCGTTGACACGAATGTCGCCGCGGGCACGAATTACACCTACCGGGTGACGGCGAATGACGGGGTCAACACCAGTCCGCTGTCGGCGTCAGTAGCAGCCCGCGCCGTCACCAAGGGGGTTGACTATCCCACTCAGGTGATCCAGGACGGAGCCAGGCTGTATTGGCGTCTGGATGAGGTTTCCGGTCCCTGGGCACAGGACAAGTCCGGTGCGACGGTCACCGGCCTGAACGGCCTATACAAGAACGGCGTCACCTACCGGGCGCCTGGCGCGATCGTCGGTGACACCAACACCTCCGCTACGTTCAATGGGACTGATGGCTACATCTGGAGCGACCAGCAGAAACCGGCACCCACCACTTACTCGATCGAAACCTGGATCAAGACGACATCCACCCAAGGGGGGAAGATCATCGGATTCGGGGATGGTCGGCCGAGCACCGGGACTGGCAACACGAACCTGAGCGGGAATTACGATAAACACATCTACATGGATAACCAGGGTCGCCTGACCTTCGGTGTCTACATCGGTCGCACCGAAACGATCAAGACGGCCTCGTCGTACAATGATGATAAGTGGCACCACATCGTGGCAACCCAGAGCGGGTCCGGAATGAAGTTGTTCGTGGACGGCGTCCGGGTGGGCCAGAACGCCACCAGCACCAGCCAGCAATACAGCGGTAACTGGCATGTCGGTGGCGACAACCTGAATGGCTGGCCCAGCCAGCCGTCTAGCGCTTTCTTCGGCGGCCAGATAGACGACACCGCGGTCTATGCATCCGCCCTGAGCGCCGCGCAGATCGCCCAGCACTACACTCTCGCTGGGGGAACCCTCGCCGTTCCGCCGACCCCGACAGACGCGTATGGAGCCAGGATCTACACGGACGAGCCTGATGTGTACTGGCGCCTCGACGAAACCTCTGGAAGCACGGCGAAAGACTCATCGTCCGACGCCCAGAGCGAAGGAGATTACGGCGCTGCAGTCCAGCTGCAGCAGCCGAAGGCGATCAAGGTCGGGACTGCCGTGCAGACCAGCGGAACTCAGGACGGCGGCATTGCGACCAAGACCGCACGCTCATCGGTTGCCCAGTTCTCCACGGAAGCTTGGTTCAAGACGGACACGACATCCGGCGGGAAGATCGTCGGCTTTGAGAACGTCGCGACCGGGCAGGGTTCGAATTACGACAAGCAGATCTACATGACCAATTCCGGGAGCATCATCTTCGGCGTGTACGTCGGGGGCTTCCAACTCATCGAATCGCCGGCGGGATTCAACAACAACGCCTGGCATCACGTAGTGGGCACGCAGGGACCCGATGGGATGAAGCTCTACCTGGATGGCACAGAGGTCGGCTCGAACCCTACCAACTTCAACCAGGCGTTTGACGGCTACTGGCGTGCCGGTGGTGGCAACCTCAACAGCTGGCCCTCGCAGCCCGCGAGTCCCTACTTTGCGGGCACGCTCGACGAGATGGCGGTCTATCCGTCGGCCCTGAGCGCGGCGGCCGTCGCGGCTCACTATGAGCTGGGCTCCAACACCGCTCCCGACGTCATGGCGCCGAGCGCTCCCTCCGGCCTGACGTCAACCGTCTCAAACGGCTCCGTCGCGTTGGCCTGGATTCCGTCAACAGACAATGTCGGCGTCACCGGCTACGCGGTGCACCGCGGGTCTGCATCCGGCTTCGTCGCTGACGCCACCAACAAGATCGCCGACGTGACAGCTTCGTCCTATACGGATCCTGGGCTCGCCGACGGTACGTATCATTACGTCGTGATCGCCTACGACGCCAGAGGCAACGCCAGTCCGGCTTCCGCGTCGGTTCCCGCGACGGTGGCGACCCCCGACACTGTCGCACCAAGCGTTCCGACTGGTCTGACGGCGTCGGTGTCGGGGAGTGCGGTTTCGGTGGCCTGGACGGCGTCGACAGACAATGTCACGGTGACGGGTTACTCGGTGTACCGAGGGACTACGGCCGAGCTCGTCGCTGATGCGTCAAGCAAGATCGCGGATGTCTCGGGTGCGTCGTATTCGGATCCCGGTCTGGCTGCGGGGGTTTACTTCTACAAGGTGGTGGCGCGTGATGCCGCCGGCAATGTGAGTGCCGCCTCTGGTGCCGCGGAGGCGACGGTTCAGGCTGCCCCTGTGGGACCGGTGGTCCTTACGACCGGTGCCAGCGAAGACTCGACGACGTACCAGGTGCTTCCCACGACCAACTTCGGGTCCAGTAACCAGTTGTCGTCCCGGGGGGCGGGCACGTCGCTGATCGAGTCGTACCTAAAGTTTGCAGTCCCGGCTGCGCCGGTGGGCACTGTGCTCAGCGGGGCGACCCTGCGGATTCGAACCTCGACCGACTCGACCGCCGCCTCGGTGGATGCCCAGACATTTAAGCTGCTGAGTGGGAATTGGACAGAGGGCACGGTGAACTGGAACAACCGACCCACCGGTCTGGGAGCGGATCTGGGGAGTCTCACCGGCGCATCGGCGACGAACACGGCTTACTCGGTCCCGCTCGATGCGGGGCAGCTGAGCGCTCTCTCTGGTTCTACGGTGTCCGTCGCGCTGGTCAGTGCCGGCCCGGACAACCTCCGGCTGTGGTCGACCAACAGCACCAACGTCACCTATCGCCCGCTGCTCACCCTGACCTACACAGCGAGCTGAATGTCCAGCGGTACCGACGTGCAGAGCACGGCTGACATCAGCCGCGCTCCGTTCCTGCCGCCAATAAACCGAAGACAGTTCCTCCTGGCCGGCGCCTCAACACTGCTGCTGTCGGCTTGCCAAGCCACGCCCGCTCCCCCGGTCTCCGTACTCCCGACTGCTGCGGCACGATATGCAATCGGAGATCTCCTCGGAACGACACCGTTCTACATAGCTCACCGTGGCTCCGGAGACAACTGGGTCGAGCACAGCTTCGATTCGTACAGCCGCGTGATCGACAGCGGGGCCAAAGCGATCGAAGTCTCGGTCAGCGCCACCTCAGACGGCGTGTTGGTGTGCCATCACGATCTGACGACCAAGCGGATGACGGGTGTCGACCTCCCGATCGCGGAAGTCACCTGGGAGGAACTGTCGCAACTTCGCAGCGACGCGAGAGCCTGGCTCGGCCCTGCGGCAGAACGGGAGCCGCTGCCGTTGCTCGCCGACGTACTGGATGCCTTCGCCACAACGCACGTGATCTTTCTCGAAGACAAGCAAGGCACGAATACGGAAGCCCTGCTCAAGGTCATGGACAGCTACTCGCACTCCACGGAGCATTTCGTCTGGAAACAATGGGCAGGTGCAACGCAATACACACTGGTCGACGGGCACGGTTACACAACCTGGGGATACTTCACTCCGGAACTTTTCGAGCGTGCAAATGAACTCGCGCCTCGTTTCGATTTGCTCGGGGTGTCACACAGGGCGACGGATGTGCAGGTGGCCGTGTTGGTGGGCTTCGGCAAACCGGTTATCGCGTGGGAGGTGCACTATCGCTCGATGCGTGACCGGATGAGCGACCTCGGCGTGGCCGGGATGATGTGCTCTAATCTGCCCTACGTGACCGGGACGACCGCTGGGAGTCAGGGTGACGCCTTCGGAACCGGGCTGCGGGCCGCCGGCGACCTGCCCTGGACCATTGACGAGGGCACTCTGGTGCAGCCCCTGATCGACGCGGGCGCCGCATCCGTGGCACTGGACCACCGGGACGTGCAGAGCTACTTGATGGGCTCAATGTGCCCGGTGGGTCCCGGATCATACCGGATCACGTGCGAGCTCCGTTGGCCGGAATCGCTTCCAAGGGAGGAGCAGCACGCCGGGCTCGCCTTCGGTGCCGCCGACGACCGCCCTTACCGAGTCAGGGTGGCCAGCGATGTGTCCGGGTACCACATGATTCTCCGGGCGAACGGCTCCCTTGAATTATTCAGCCGGGTCGCGGGGACGACCGAGGGCACGCGATTGAGAGCGGTGCTGACCGCCCCACCACGGGCTTCGGAGTGGGTGCGTCTCCAGATCGAAGTCCTCGCAAACAGTATTCGGATCCTGCGACTTGACGGTGACGGCTGGTCGATGGACATCGATGATGCGAGCTACCGGGGAGGCTATTTCTGGCTATGCAAGAACTACCAGGATGGACCGCCGGTCGAATTCAGGTCAATCCTCGTCAGTTGATGTCCATTCGTTCCGGGCTGTCCATTTCCGCTTCACTTCGGTTCGATTGCATCCGTCGCCCCGGTCAGAATCGGCCTCGCCAACCGATTTCTCTCGACACCGCCGTCAACGGCTCCCTTCTCCAGAATTCGCCGAATCCGGCCGATTGCAGCGTCTGAGGACAGGAAGTCGGCCGAGAACTTCCGCCCGGCCGCCCCGTACGCGGCCGAAGACTCCGCATCGCCACCGAGCATCTCGGCCGCGTCCACAAGGTCGCCGGGGACCGCGGCGTTGATTCTGATTCCGCCGCCGGCCAACGCCAGCTCATCGGCGGTGACACTGGATTCATCAGTTGCCGCGATGACGGGTAACCCCGTGTTGAAGTACGTCGTGAGTTTGCTCGGTACGCACATTTCCGTCAAGCCAGGCCGCTCATTGACGAGCAGGATGTCTGCGGCTGAGAGGGTCGCCTGGAACGCTTCTTCGGGTAGGGGATCGATGAATTCGAGACGGCGGTTTCCGCCCATGGCTTCGAGTTGATGCCGCTTGTTTCCGTCGCCGAGGAGAACGAATCTCACTCTCGATCCCCGCTTCTCTGCGATCTCTGAAGCGTGGACAACGTTCTCGAGAGCCTGTTTGGCACCCATGTTCCCCGCGTGGAGAACGACGATATCATCCGATTTCCAGCCTCGAGTGGTGCGCACATCTTCCCGACGGTGGCCGTTCGGGTAGTCGGTGTGACACCAATTGCGAATGACCTCTACGGAGTCGGCGTCGATGGCCAGCTCCTCAACCAGATAGCGCTTGAACCGCTCGTGGATCACGACGACTGTGTTCGCACTGCGGAGGATGGACCGCTCGATCCCGCGGAGCAACCAGGTGGCCAGGCGGCCCCCTGTTCCACTCTCGGACACTCCGAGGCTATAAATGTCCTGCACCCAAATACAGGTGTTGGTATGGACCAGGCGCGCGCGCAGCATTGCCGCGCCCACGGAGAATAAGGCTGGTGTAACCAGCACGGCGACGTCGGGCTTGTCCCACTTGCTGAACACTGCCCGAATCCCGAAGCTGAGTTCCATACCCAGGCGGTTCCACAGGCGCGGTTTCGACGGCACACCGTGAGGGGCCCTGGTGACATTGACACCTCTGATTCTTTCGTGCGCATGCTCGCGCCCGTGTACGCGGTTGTGGCCGTCGTAGCCGTCGTAGATCCGCCATTGCGGGTAATGCGGATTGCCGGTGATCACAGTGACCGGGTGACCGGTCGCGGCCAGTGCTTCCGAGAGCCCAGCGGTGTAGACGGCGATGCCGGTCGGCTCGGGGGAATAGTTGAGTCCAATGATGGTGACCCTCATCTGCCCGCTCACCGCCCGCGAAAATCTGCTTGATGGGAAACAAACCAGGCGTAAGCGTCTTCGAGGCCGTCCTCGAGATCGATCGTCGGCTTCCAGCCCAGCGCCTGGATGCGGGTAACGTCCATCAACTTGCGAGGAGCACCATCGGGCTTGCTGTTGTCGAAGGTCAGACGGCCGGTGAAGCGGGTGACTTTGGCGACCGCCGATGCCAGGTCGTTGATGCTGCAGTCAGAGCCGGTCCCGACGTTGACGTGCGACAGCATCGGCGTAGTGCTGGCCTGGTACACCTCCCGGTCCAGTTCCATGATGTGCACGCTGGCCGCCGCCATATCGTCTACATGAAGGAATTCCCGTCGCGGGCTGCCGCTGCCCCAGATGACGACCTTATCCTCCCCGCCTTCTCGTGCGTCGTGGAAACGCCTGAGTAAACCGGGGATGACATGGCTGAAGGATGCGTGATAGTTGTCTCCGGGACCATAGAGATTCGTGGGCATCACGCTTCGGTAGTCCCGCCCGTACTGGCGATTGAAGCTCTCGCACAGTTTGATTCCGGCGATCTTGGCGATGGCGTACGGTTCGTTGGTGGCTTCGAGCGTGCCGGTCAGGAGCGCGTCTTCGGCCATCGGTTGGTGGGCAAACTTGGGATAGATGCAGGACGAGCCGAGGAATAGGAGCCTCGGAACGCCGAAGTCGTGCGCGGACTTGATGATGTTGGCCTCGATCAGGAGGTTGTCGTAGATGAAATCCGCCGGCGAGGAGTCGTTGGCTTCAATCCCGCCGACTTTCGCGGCAGCGAGATAGGCCTGATCGATGTGATTGCCCTCGAAGAAGGCCCGAACGGCTCGCTGGTCGACGAGGTCGAGTTCCGAATGACTGGCGGTCACGATGTTGACGTAACCCAACGACGTGAGTCTGCGCACGATCGCCGAGCCCACCATCCCGTTGTGTCCCGCGACGTAGACAGCAGCGCCGGTGTTGCGGTTCACCAGCTTTCCAGGGACACGAGGGAGGGAAAACCGTGACTTTTCAGGAGGGCGGTTTTCTGCGCGATCATCAGGTCGGAGGCGACCATCTCCGCGCACATCTCCCGCACGCTGATCTCCGGCAGCCAGCCAAGCTTCAGGCGCGCGCGTGTCGAGTCGCCGAGCAGAGTGTCGACTTCGGCTGGCCTGAAGTACCGGGGATCGACTCGCACGATGACGTCTCCCGGGCGAACGGCAGGGGAGAGTTCTCCGACGACGCTGTCGACGATGCCGATCTCATTCAGGCCCTCACCCTCGAATCTCAAGGTGATGCCGAGCTCGCTCGCCGACCATTCGACGAATTCGCGCACAGAATATTGGACTCCCGTGGCGATCACGAAGTCTTCCGGTGCGTCCTGCTGGAGCATCATCCATTGGAGCCGAACGTAGTCGCGTGCATGGCCCCAGTCGCGGAGAGAGTTTAGGTTTCCGAGGAACAGGCCGGACTCGAGACCCTGGGCGATGTTAGCGAGGGCCCGAGTGATTTTCCTAGTCACGAACGTCTCACCGCGACGCGGGGATTCGTGATTGAAAAGAATCCCGTTGCAGGCGTACATCCCGTAAGACTCTCGGTAATTCACGGTCATCCAGTAGGCGTACAGCTTGGCGACCGCATACGGAGAACGGGGATGGAAGGGCGTGATCTCACTCTGGGGTGTCTCCCTGACCAGTCCGTACAGTTCAGATGTCGAGGCCTGGTAGAACCTCACCCGGTCCGTCATTCCCAGCAATCGCACCGCCTCAAGCAGGCGCAGGGTGCCTAGGGCATCGATGTCAGCGGTGTATTCGGGCATTTCGAAGCTCACGGCCACATGGGATTGTGCACCCAGGTTGTAGATCTCGTCCGGCTGCACCTCCTGAATGATGCGGGTGAGGTTCGATGAGTCGGAGAGATCCCCGAAATGGAGGAAGAAGCGCGCGTTGCGCTCGTGCGGATCCTGATAAATGTGATCGATTCGCTGTGTGTTGAGCTGCGATGAGCGGCGTTTGAGTCCGTGCACCTCGTAGCCCATCGACAGGAGGAACTCGGCCAGGTAGGAGCCGTCCTGGCCGGTTACACCGGTGATGAGTGCCCGTTTCGGAATCATGGTTGTCCTATCGCTCGCTGTTGCTGAAGTCATGAACCGGTTGGTTGTCGGGCGCGTTGGTGGACATGGCCGTCAGCGCAAGGCGAAGGGCCGTGCTCGAGGTCGAGATGGTGTACGGGAAAAAGATGACTTCTACGCCCACCTCGGCGAATTGGCGCTCAAGACGGCGACCTTTCTCGGTGCCCTTCCAGTCGTCGCCTTTGAAATAGACGTCAAAGCGAAGAGAGCGCCAGGTATCCATCTTGTTGTCGGCGATTTCAGCTACCGCTTCATTGACAAAGGCGATGTGGCGAACGATCTCAAGCCTCTCGGCCAACGGCACGACGGGTAGTGAACCCTTGGTCACCAGGAGCATCTCGTCAGACATCACGCCGGCGATCAAATAGTCGCATTGGCTCTTCGCGTTTCTAAGGATGTTGAGGTGACCGATGTGGAAGAGGTCGAAAGCCCCGCCAGCGTAGCCGACTGTCCTTGTCACGGTGATTCCTCCGTTGATCGGTTTTTCGCATTCTTCATCAGTACGCACCCACCGGGCGCATGACGGTTTTGAAGGTGCGCCAGATGATGATCAGGTCACCGGCCAGCGACCAGTTCTCGACGTAGTAGAGGTCGAGCCGCACGCTGTCCTCCCAGCTCAGATTCGACCGGCCGTTGATCTGCCACATCCCCGTCAGACCCGGCTTGATATATAGACGCCGGTGCACGTGGATCTCGTAGGCTTCGACCTCCACCGGAAGCGGCGGTCGCGGACCCACGAGGCTCATGTTCCCGACCAGGATGTTCCAGAGCTGGGGAAGCTCGTCGAGCGAGTACTTGCGGAGCACACGTCCCACCCGGGTGATGCGCGGATCATTGCGAATCTTGAAGAGCGCTCCGGATGCCTCGTTCTGATCGAGCAGGCCTGCCAGGTCGTCCTCGGCCGTCTGCACCATGGAGCGGAATTTGACCATTTGAAAGGTGCGCTCATTGCGCCCGCACCGCTCCTGGTGGAAGAGGACGGGACCCGGGGAGTCGAGCTTCACCGCAATCGCGATGGCCACCAGGAGCGGCCAGAAGACAAGGAGTGCGATCCCGGACACGCCGATGTCCAGGAAGCGTTTGAGGACGTGCTTTGTCCCCTCGAATTGTGGGATCTCAACGTGGATCAGGGGCAAGCCTTCGACCGGCCGGAAATGGATGCGCGGACCGGCGACATCCGTGAGTTGGTTGGACAGCACCAGGTCTGCGGATGTCCCCTCCAACTGCCAGCCGAGGGTGCGGATGTACTCGCTCCCCCAGCTGGGCTGGCCGGCGACGATCACGGTATCGACGGCAAGATCGGCGGCCGCGATGGCGACGTGTGCCGGGTCGGAAACCACCGGAATCGTTCGGCTTTCGGTTTTCACCGGGGACTTCGAGTCGCTCGCGAGTGCCACCCCCACCACGTAGTAGGTGGCGCCGGCATTCTCAATCTGGCCGACCACGTATTCGACGTCGGCTCGATTTCCGACCACGATGACTCGCGCGAGGTAGTGGCCGAAAAGCCTCTGGCGCAGCAACCACCGGCGCCAGAGCCAGCGTTCCAGCACAAGGCCGCACATGCCGAGGGGGAGTGCGAGCACGAAGAAGCCGCGTGCGACGTCGACCTGGAATGCCAGGAAACCGATTGCGAGGAGGCCAAACGTGATCGCGCTCGCGTTGATCACCTGTTTGTACTCGGTGGCCCCGATCCCGATGACGCGGGAGTCCCGAGTGTGGAAGACCCCCAGGGTCGCGATCCAGCTGAGCATGATGAGCAGGGCGACCAACCAGTAGTCGGCCCGATATCCGCCGACGGATGCTTGGGCACCCTCACCGCCGAACCTGACGATCAGGGCCGTCGCGACCGCGGTCGTGACGATGCCCACGTCGCTCATCAGGAGTTTCATCCGAAACTGTTTGGCCCAGACCAGGCCGGACGACTTCGCGTCGACGCTGACTGGGTTCTTCAGCGCCGGTGCCGGCACCAGGGCGAGCTTCGGCTGGGCGGTGGGAAGGCGCCCCGCGAAGGGCAGGCGCGGTTGAGGGTCCGTCACCGTCTGCTCACCCCGCCAGCAAGGGGCGGTGGAGCGCTCGGCGCTCGGCCTGGGTGGGGCCGGTGAATATTGGTCGACGAATAGGTCGACACGTCGCGGACGTCTTCACGTGAATCCTCTGCATTTCGGGTGTACAGAGCGGGATGGGATTCGCCCGGGAAAGCCTGTCTAGGGAACGAGACAACCCGACCAAACAAACAAGTGATAAATCTTCAACTGCTTGCGAGCTGACCATACCCCCGAACGCCCAAGTCGGCTCGGACCCCGAATGGGGGACGGGCGGAGCTCACTCATCTCGGTGGGCGGGCACATCGTGCGCAGGGCACCTAATGTTCCATTAGCGAGCTCGACAACCCGGACGCCATCATCGCGGCAGCGGACCACTTCGACGGGTAGCTTTTTCTCATGACATTCAACGACAACGCGAACATCGGCGGCGGCCGGGTCAGCAAAAGGGGCCGCACCGCGGGAATCGCAGTGGGCGGCGGCGTGGGTGCGATCGCCCTCTTTCTGCTCTCACAGCTCCTGGGTGTCGACCTGAGCAGCCTGGCCGGCGGCGGCACGCAGCCCGTCGACAGCGGCAGCGTGTCGAATCTGTCCGAGTGCACGACCGGCGCCCAGGCGAACGAAGACGTCGAGTGCCGGATCAAGGGCGCGGCGGCGTCTCTCGACGTATTCTGGGCTGAGGAGCTGCCCGCCCGCGGAGCCGAATACCAGCGGCCGCCGGTTGCGCTGTTCACCGACAGCGTCGGAACCGGGTGCGGCGGGGCCACCAGCGCCACCGGGCCATTCTACTGCCCGCCGGATGCGACCATCTACATCGACACCGCGTTCTTCGGCGACCTGCGCACCCGCTTTGGCTCGTCGGGCGGCCCGCTCGCCGAAATGTACGTCGTGGCGCACGAATGGGGCCACCACATCCAGAATCTCGATGGAACCCTCGCGGCCTCCCAGGATGGACAGACCGGGGCCGGCTCCAACGCGGTGCGCGTCGAACTTCAGGCCGATTGTTTCGCCGGCGCCTGGGCCGGGGCCGCCTCCGACACCCGCGACACCGGCGGAGTGCCCTTCCTGAAGCCCATCACCCCGGCACAGATTCAAGATGCGCTCAGTGCGGCATCCGCAATCGGCGACGACCGCATCCAGGAGTCCATGCAGGGCCAGGTCAACCCGGAGGCCTGGACCCACGGCTCCAGCGAACAGCGCCAGCGGTGGTTCCAGACCGGCTTCGACGACGGCGCCGGTAGCTGCGACACGTTCGCGCCGGCCGACGCGGTGCTGTAGAGCGGGCGGGTCAGTTGCGCGTGAGTATGCCGTCGTGTTCGGTGTAATCTTCGCCGGTGACCGGACACACAAAGCGGTTGTCTCCCTCGGCCCGCAGGGGCAGGCCGCTGCGTCCGACCCAGCCGGTGCGCCGAGCCGGCACGCCGACCACCAGGGCGTAGTCGGGGACATTCTCGGTGACGACCGCACCGGCTGCCACCATGGCCCACCGTCCGATCGTGAGCGGGGCGATGCAGACCGCGTGGGCGCCGATCGACGCGCCGGTACGCACGGTCACCCCCACGAGGTCGCGGTCGTCGGTGGCCCTGAGCGTTCCGTCGGGATTCACGGCCCGAGGATGCGTGTCATTGGTGAAGACCGCCGCGGCGCCCACGAAAACCCCGTCCTCCAATAGGGAAGGCTCGTAGATGACCGCGTAGTCCTGGATCGTACAGTGCCGCCCAACCACGACGCCGGGTCCGATATAGGCGCCGCGGGCGAGAACGCACTCGGGGCCGAGCCGCGCGTATTCGCGCACCTGCACGAGCGGGCGGATCGTGCAACCGGGGCCGATGACGGCGCTTGGATCGATCTCGGCCGACGCCGCGACTCCCATCACGGCCCCTCGGGTGGCAGGAAAAGGGTCGGGTGCTCCGCGAGGGGGCGGAGGAATCGACGATAAAGAAGCGTATTCACGGTGATTCCCTGCAGTTCGGGTTACAGGTCGGAGAAGTCCTGCCGCGGTGGTTGCCGCGTGCGCCGCTGCCGGGAATCCTCGCACGACATCTGCGAACAATCTGACGTTTTCTCAGCGTGTCACAGCACGGAATGTACCCCCGTTCGGACGCGAGCTACTAGGACCTCTTCGGGGGGGGGGGGGGCTTGGTTCGGGAGGTGAACGCGCTGCGAGCCGGAGTCTTCCCCGGGCGGCCTACGGATACCGGGCTGCGAGGCAAAAAAAAAAAGAAGGCCACCCCAGTAGAAGCCTGGGAATGACCTTCAGTGGCCCCGACCGGCGTCGATCCGGTGACCTTTCGATTTTCAGTCGAACGCTCTACCA
Organism: Cryobacterium sandaracinum; assembly: GCF_004403415.1. Taxonomy (NCBI): domain Bacteria; kingdom Bacillati; phylum Actinomycetota; class Actinomycetes; order Micrococcales; family Microbacteriaceae; genus Cryobacterium; species Cryobacterium sandaracinum. The sequence goes on along the minus strand of NZ_SOGO01000016.1, from coordinate 89,537 downwards.
ACTGAGCTACAGGGCCAGAAGTGGCTTCGAGAAGCCGCTTCAAGGAAAAAAACCCTCTCTGTCGAAAGGGCTTGTTGCCTGTGCGACCCTGACCGGACTTGAACCGGCGACCTCCGCCGTGACAGGGCGGCGCGCTAACCAACTGCGCTACAGGGCCTCGTAAGAAGAACTAACGAGAGTCGAACTTTGTCTAGCTGTTTTCGTACTTGCTTATTCTTGCACATCCCAGACCTGCAGGATGCGTAGCCCCAACGGGATTCGAACCCGTGTTAACGCCGTGAAAGGGCGCCGTCCTAGGCCGCTAAACGATGGGGCCGAGACGCCATAAACCTCATGGCTTCCGACGCATAAGCATACGGTCTACCGCCCGGGAATCTCAAATCGAGAGCAAAAAGTGTTCCTTCCGGGGGTGTCGCAGGCATTGAGCCCGTGAATTTCCCAGGTTTCGCTTGACGGGCCGCTAGATTCAAGGGGGGTGTTTTTACCCTGTTGTTGTTACTCTGAGCCGGTCTCAAGCAGTAGCAGATGTGTGTAACGAGCCCGATCGGGGAGTAATGAAGCGCACGGCAGTTCTCTTCAGCCGGGAAGCACGAGCGGAAAAGGGGGGTGACGGATCCGCGGGCAGCAGGCGCAGTCGCCGCCACCGTGTCAGCCTGGCGACCGGTTTCGTCGCTGCGCTCTCCCTCTTTGTTTCCCTCATCGGTCCGGCCGGCCCGGCCCAGGCCATCGACTATCCAACGTGGCAGGACGTGCAGAACGCCAAGTCCAACACGGCCGCCGCCTCGGCGCAGGTCAGCCAGATCCAGGGTCTGATCGCCGACCTGCAGACCCAGGTGGAGCAGACCCAAGCCGAATCCGAGGCACGCGGAGCGGAACTGCAGGCGGCGCAAGAGAAGTTCGACGAGGCCAGCCGGCGCGCCGCCGACCTCGAGGCGCAGTCCGCCGCGAGCTCCGCGGTGGCGGCGACCGCGACTCGCCAGGCCGGCCAACTTGCCGCCCAGCTCTACCGCACCGGCGGCACCGACCTGAGCGTGAACCTCTTTCTCGACGGCGAGGGGCGCGGCGAAGACGCCGATGCGCTCCTGTCCAAGCTGGGCAGCATGAGTAAGCTCGTCGAACGCAGCAGCAGCGTCTACGAGCAGGCGCAGACCGCCACCAACGTGGCCGAGTCTCTGGGTGACCAGGCCAAGGTCGCCCAAGCCGAGCGCGAGAAGCTCCGCATCGCGGCCGAGGAAGCGCTCGTCGCTGCGCAGGCCGCCGCGCAGGCGGCCGCCAGTGCCCTAGCCGAGTCGGAGGCGAAGAGAGTCGAACTCGACGCCCAGCTGGCGTTCATGCAGGATGCGCAGGCCACTACGTCGGCCGGCTACGAGGCCGGAGTGGCCGAGCGGGCGCGACTGGCCGCCATCGAAGCGGAACGGGTGCGCGTCGAGCGCGCTGCGGCCAGCGCGCGGGCGGCCGCAGCGGCCGCAGCTGCAGCGGCCGCGAGGCCGAGCAACGGGGGAGGCTCGTCCAGCAGCTCCGGCAGCTCCGGCGGCTCAGTCGGCGGCGGTGGCTGGGCGGTTCCATCCGGCGGGCGCATCACGGACGGCTACGGCCCGCGTGCGCAGATCTGCGGCAACGAGGGCTGCAGCAAGGGCTTCCACAGCGGCACGGACCTCGGCGCCGGCTGCGGCTCGGGAATCTACGCGGCCAGCAGCGGCACCGTCGTCTACGCCGGTCTCTACGGAACCTACGGCAACTTCGTTTTGATCCAGCACGCCAACGGCATCTCCACCGGGTATGCCCACATCCGCTCGGGCGGCATCTTCGTCTCCAACGGCGAGAGCGTCTCCGCGGGGGAGAACATCGCCAGCGTTGGGGAGACCGGTGCGGCCAGCGGCTGCCACCTCCACTTCGAGGTGCGCACCAACGGCAGCCAGATCAACCCGGTTCCGTTCATGTCGGACCGGGGCGCTTCCCTTGGCTAGGGACACCGACCGACGGGGGTGGCGCAAGAAGCCCTCCCGTCTGTTCGCGGCGGTCGCCCTCGGAGCTGTCTCGGCATCCGTGGGCGTCGCGGCGCCGGCGGCGTTCGCCGTGCCCGGCTACCCCAGTTGGGACGACGTGGCGAAGGCCAAGCTCAGCGAGGCCACCAAGCAGGCCGAGATCGAATCGATTACCGAGCTGCTCCAGGGCCTGCAGATCTCGGCGGCGGCGGCCACCAAAGCCTCGCTGATCGTGGCGGAGGCCTACCGGGTCGCGCTGGACGACCTCGAAGCGGCCACGGCCCGTGAAGCGAGCCTGGCGAGGCAGGCCCAGACGGCGGAGGCCCGTGCCGCGACCTCGAAGCTGCGGGCTGGCCTGATCGCAGCCCACCTGGCGAAGACCGGCGCCCAGGATCTGTCGCTGAGCCTGTTTCTCAACGGCGACAACTCCGATGAGTTGCTTGGACGGCTCGGCACCGCGAGCAAGCTGAGTGAGCAGTCGGACACGATCTACCGCGAAGCACTGCAGGATAAGAACACCTCCGAGTCGCTCGGGAAGCAGGCGGCATCCGCTGCCGAGGAACGCACCCGGCTCAGCGCGGAATCGCTGGCCAGGTACGAGGCGGCGAATGTGGCCGCGCAGGCCGCCGAGACGGCCTACGAGACCGAGCAGCGGCGCTCCACTGAGCTGTTCGCGCAGCTGGCCCTGTTGAAGGACACCACGGCCGAGGCCGAACGCGCCTACCAAGCCGGTCAAGATGCCGAGGCGGCGACGGCGGCCCTCGCCCGGGCGCAGGCGGCGGCCGCCCAAAAGACCGCAGCCGACGCCCAGAAGGCCGCGGGCGGCAAGAGCACGCCCCGGCAGCCGGCGGCCCAGCCCGCGCCCCAGCCCGCAGCACAGCAGCCCGCTTCACGGCCGGTCACCCCGGCCCAGGCGGCCCAGCCCGCTGCCGCGGCAGCTCCTGCGGCTCCGGCCCCGGCAGCTCCTGCGGCTCCTGCGACTCCGGCCCCGGCGGCTCCGACCACCGCGGCCCGGGCCCCGAGCGCCGGAGCGGTCGACACGGCGCTGTCATTCGCCACCCAGCAGCTCGGCGACCGCTACGTGCTCGGCGGCTCCGGGCCGAACGTCTGGGACTGCTCGGGGCTGACCAAGGCCGCCTACGCGGCGGCGGGCATCTACATTGGCTCGCACTCGGCCACCAACCAGTACCGCACCATGGCCAACGAGGGTCGCCTGGTGCCCTTCAATCAAGCTCAGCGCGGCGACCTCGTATTCTGGGGCGGGGGTGGCGACTACTACCATGTGGCTATCTACGTGGGCGGCGGCAAAATCCTCGAGGCTCCGAACCCGTCCTCGCCCGTGCGCATCCACGGCATCTGGTCTGCGGGCGACGTGGCTCCCTACGTGGGACGACCCGGCTGACCGGCGAAACGGATCACCGGGTTGTCGGGTGCGCGGGCATCCGGGGCGTGTCTGCGAATTCGTGTCACCACACCACGATGGCGCTCAGGACGGCCCCGCCCCGGTAAGTGAGGGCGGGTTTGTCGTGGCGAGTGGCAAGTCCGCGCCACAGCTTGCGGGTGTGGCAACCCGGCGTCGCCGCTCGGGGAGCGCGGGGACGAACGAGGCGGCAGCACGTGTGGGGTCGCCACTTCACTGGTTGCAGTAGTCGCACCATTCTGGGGCTGCCAGTGCGTGATTTCGTGGTGGTCGGATCTGGTGAGTGCACCGGCCGCAACCGTGGATATCGGCTGTGATGGCCTGGGTTGCCGATCCGCAGAAGGAGCAGGGCAGGCCGTGTTCGACGTTGACGTGGCCAAACCCGGGCGCCCGGGAGGCCGGACACTCGGTTGAGAGACGCTGGGCCATTTTCTCGCACAGTGCTCGGATGGCTGCGGCGCGGGATGGTGTCTTGTGGGCGCGGTAGTCCGGAAGTATCGCAACGGATTGGTGCTGTTTCAGAAGTGCTTCAGCGGTGTCGCCGAGGATCTCGAATTGGGTGATGTTTTTGTGGATGACCGTGTAGTTCTTCTGTGTGCCGTGCAGGATCACGCCTTGGTTCAGGAAGCCGATAGCCGACGCGAACGTGATGGCTTCGCTGGCGCGAATGATGTGTCGTCTTCCGGCCACTGGCGAGGAGCTGACGCTGCCTTCGGCGATCTTCAGGCCCAAGGTGGTTCATGTCCCGCCGGGCAACTGCTTCCCGGCGGGTACGCGGGCCCGGTATGGCTGGACATCGGCGGGATCATTCCTGGTCTGCGCGTGATCCAGGCCCGGGACGAGCCCCGGCAGCCTGACCTCACTCACGCCCGCCCTCACAGCAGTACGAGTCACGAATCGATTCTGCCGACAATCCTCACCGGACTGCAGGAGACGCGTCCTAGTGGCCCTCTTCCGCCAGTTTCGTGAGGCCGTCGCGCACGATCTGGTCGGCCTCCGCGGCGTCGCCCCAGCCCTCGGTCTTGACCCATTTGCCGGGTTCGAGGTCCTTGTAGTGCTCGAAGAAGTGCTCGATCTCCTTGCGGGTGTACTCCGGGATGTCGGTGACGTCCTGGATATAGTCCCAGCGCGGGTCGCCCGCGGGAACCGCGATGACCTTTGCGTCTGAGCCGCCGTCATCCGTCATATTGAACACGCCGACCGGGCGAACCGACAGGCCGACCCCTGGGAAAAGGGGAAACTCGATCAGGACCAGGACGTCGACCGGGTCGCCGTCGAGTCCCAGGGTGTTCTCGAAGAAGCCGTAGTCGGTCGGGTACACGAAGCTCGTGTAGAGAACCCGGTCCAGGTACACCCGCCCGGTCTCATGATCGACTTCGTACTTGTTGCGGCTCCCGCGAGGGATTTCGATTACTGCGTCGTATGCGGCCATGGCCTGGTCTCTCCCTTGTTCACAGTCTGTCGATAACGTTACTGGATGGAGTCCCCACGCCGCCCGAGGCTCACCCCGGCGATCGCCGATGTGCGCCGCCATGTACGCACCCTGCTCACCGAGGCCGGCCCGGCCCGCGGCGGCGGCCTGGTGCTGGTCGGCCTCAGCGGGGGAGCCGACTCGCTCGCCCTGGCCGCAGCCACCGCTTTCGAGGCGCCGCGCGCGGGCCTGCGCGCCGGGGCGGTCATCGTCGACCACGCCCTGCAAGCCGGCTCGGCCGGCGTCGCGGCGGCCGCGGCCGGGCAGGCGCGGGAACTCGGCCTCGACCCGGTTCTCGTTCTTCGGGTCACGGTCGACCACGGCACGGATGCCGGCGGTCCGGAGGCCTCCGCCCGCACCGCTCGGTACGCGGCCTTCGACCAGGCGCGGCGGGAGACCGGCGCGAGCCACATCCTCCTCGGGCACACACTCGACGATCAGGCCGAGACCGTGCTACTCGGCCTTGCCCGGGGATCGGGCCCAACAAGCCTGCAGGGAATGAAGCCGGTCGGCGGGCCAATTCTGCGGCCGCTGCTGGGCATCCGTCGCGCCCGGACCCGGCAATTCTGCGTGGATGCCGGCCTGCACCCCTGGCAGGACCCGCACAACGACGACCCCCGCTTCCAGCGGGTGCGGGTACGCCAGACCGTGCTCCCCGTACTCGAGCGGGAGCTGGGGCCCGGCGTGGCCGAAGCACTCGTGCGCACGGCCGGGCAGCTGCGCGAGGACTCGAGCGCGCTCGACGACCTGGCCCGTGGTCTCAGCGAGCAGCTGAGTGAACCGCTCAGCGACTCTGCCGACGGCGCCGGAATCCGGCTGGACGCGAGCCGGCTCGAGACGAATCCGCCCGCGGTGCGCCAGCGGATCATCCGATTCTCGGTCGAACGGGAGTTCGGGGTGTCCCTGGAACGCGTGCACACGCTGGCCGTGCTGCGCCTGGTCACCGACTGGCACGGGCAGAAGCCGCTTGACCTGCCAGGCGTTAGGGTTATACGGCAGGACGGCTGGCTGATATTGACCGCGCCTGGACACGCCCCGAGTAAAGGACCCTCCCGCTCCCATGGAACCCCGCGACATTGAAGGCGACCTCACCGAGATTCTGATCGAGGAGGAGCAGATCCGCACCCGGCTCGCAGAGCTGTGCCGCCTGATTGAGACGGACTATGCCGGCAGGGACCTGTTGCTGGTCGGCGTGCTCAAAGGAGCGGTCATGGTCATGGCCGATCTGGCGCGCGAACTCGTGCACCCGATCACGATGGACTGGATGGCGGTCAGCTCCTACGGGTCCGGCACGCAGTCCAGCGGCGTCGTGCGCATCCTGAAGGATCTCGACACCGACCTGCTCGGCCGCAACGTGCTCATCGTCGAGGACATCATCGACTCCGGTCTGACGCTCTCGTGGCTGCTGTCCAACCTGAAGTCTCGCGGCCCGGAATCCGTTGAAATCTGCGCCCTGCTGCGCAAGCCGGATGCCGCTCGCGTCGACATCGACGTGAAATACCTCGGTTTCGACATTCCGAACCAGTTTGTCGTGGGCTACGGTCTCGACTTCGACGAACGCTACCGCAACCTGCGCTCGGTGGGCGTTCTCGCCCCGCACATCTACAGCTGAGCCTGGTAGCGCTTTGGGCGAACACACGGTCTTCGTCCAGCGCGGTCACGGTAGCCTGTCACCACGATGAACGTCAAGAAGCTACTGCGCGGGCCGCTCCTCTACATTCTCCTGGCGATTGTTGCTGTGTGGGTAGGGTCGAGTCTCATTACCATGTCGGGATTCAAAGAGATTCCGACCCAACAGGGACTGGAGTTCCTGAAAGACGGGAAGGTTTCCGAGGCCACGATCGTCGACGGCGAGCAGCGCGTCGACCTCACCCTGACCAAGGCGGATAAAGACCTCGGTAGCGAGGTCCAGTTCTACTACGTCGCCCCGCGTGGCGAAGAGGTCATCACGGCCGTCACCACTGCCAATCCGGCCGACGGCTTCACCGACGAGGTGCCGAAGTCCAGCTGGATCCTGTCGCTGCTCGGCATCATGCTGCCCCTGCTCCTGATCGGCGCTTTCTTCTGGTTCATGCTCGCCGGCATGCAGGGTGGCGGCAACAAGGTGATGCAGTTCGGCAAGTCGAAGGCCAAGCTGGTATCCAAGGAGAGCCCCCAGGTGACGTTCGCGGATGTCGCGGGCGCCGACGAGGCCATCGAGGAGCTCGAGGAGATCAAAGATTTCCTCAAGGAGCCGGCGAAGTTCCAGGCCGTCGGGGCGCGCATCCCCAAGGGCGTTCTGCTCTACGGCCCTCCCGGAACCGGTAAGACCCTCCTCGCCCGGGCCGTGGCCGGCGAGGCCAACGTGCCGTTCTACGCGATCTCGGGCTCCGACTTCGTGGAAATGTTCGTCGGCGTCGGCGCGAGCCGCGTGCGCGACCTGTTCCAGCAGGCCAAGGAAAACGCCCCGGCCATCATCTTCATCGATGAGATCGACGCCGTTGGCCGTCACCGCGGCGCCGGCATGGGCGGCGGGCACGACGAGCGCGAGCAGACCCTCAACCAGCTGCTGGTCGAGATGGACGGCTTCGACGTCAAGGCGAACGTCATTCTCATCGCGGCCACCAACCGGCCCGACATCCTCGACCCGGCGCTGCTACGCCCCGGTCGCTTCGACCGTCAGATCGGCGTGGACGCGCCCGACATGCTCGGTCGCAAGCGCATCCTGGAGGTGCACTCCAAGGGCAAGCCGATGGCTCCCGGCGTCGACCTCGAGGTGCTGGCGCGCAAGACGCCCGGCTTCACCGGCGCCGATTTGGCCAACGTTCTCAACGAGGCCGCGCTGCTCACCGCGCGTTCCAACGCGCAGCTGATCGACAACCGCGCCCTCGACGAGGCAGTCGACCGCGTGATGGCCGGTCCGCAGCGCCGCAGCCGTGTCATGCGTGACAAAGAGAAGCTGATCACCGCGTACCACGAGGGCGGCCACGCGCTCGTGGCGACCGCAATGCGCAACACCGACCCGGTCACCAAGATCACGATCCTGCCCCGCGGCCGCGCCCTCGGCTACACGATGGTTATGCCGGTCGAAGACCGCTACTCCGTCACCCGCAACGAACTACTCGACCAGCTCGCCTACGCAATGGGCGGTCGGGTGGCCGAGGAGATCATCTTCCACGACCCGACCACCGGCGCCTCGAACGACATCGAGAAGGCCACCTCGACCGCGCGCAAGATGGTGACCGAGTTCGGCATGAGCTCGGCTGTCGGCCCGCTCAAGCTCGGGCAGGGTTCCGGTGAGGTTTTCCTCGGCCGCGACATGGGCCACCAGCGGGACTACTCCGAGCGGGTCGCCGAAAGCGTCGACGCCGAAGTGCGCCAGCTGCTTGAAGACGCGCACGACGAGGCTTACCAGGTGCTGATCACGAACCGGGCCATCCTCGATGAACTGGCCGCCGAGCTGCTCGAGCACGAGACGCTCGACCAGCACGCGCTGGCCGGGCTCTTCACGGGCGTCGTCAAGCTGCCCCCGCGGCCGCAGTGGCTGTCCAGTGACAAGCGTCCGGTCTCCGACCTGCCGCCCATCGCGATGCCGACCCCCAAGGCCCTCATCGAGAGCGGAGTCGCCGATGGCAGTACCGCTGGCGAGACCGCCGCGCGCACTCCGGCCCGCGCGCCGGCCCGTACCCCTCGTCCTGCCACCGCGTAGGCCCCCGGGTGGCAGTGGACAGGGTTCGGATCGAAGCCGCGGTCGCCGAGATCCTCGCCGCAATCGGTGAAGATCCCGCCCGTCCGGGCCTCAGGGCGACCCCTCGCCGGGTGGCCGAATCCTACGGTGAGCTCTTCGCCGGGCTGGCGGTGGACCCGGTCGACCACCTGCGTGACACGATCCCGGTGGGCCCGCACACGGGTGAACTGGTGCTCCTGCGCGACATCGCCTTCCGCTCCGTCTGCGAACATCACCTGCTGCCCTTCCTCGGCATCGCCCACCTTGCCTACGTGCCGAACGAACGGGTCGTGGGTCTGGGCAAGCTGCCGGCTGTCGTCGACACGATCGCCGCCCGGCCCCAGATGCAGGAACGCCTCACCGAGGAGATCGCCGAGGCGCTCCAAATCGGGCTCGCACCGCTCGGCGTACTGGTCGTGCTCGACGCCGTGCACGGCTGCGTGACCGCCCGCGGTTCGCGCCAGACCGCCAGCTCGACCGTCACGATGGCCAGCCGCGGGTCCCTCGCCGAACCCGTGAAGCGCGCCGAGATCATGGCCCTGATCGGCTCCGGCCGGTGACCCGGCCGCGCACCCTGATCATGGGGGTGCTCAACGTCACACCGGATTCCTTCAGCGACGGCGGCCGGTGGGCGTCGACGGATGCCGCGATCATCCACGCTCTCGACCTGCAGTCCCAGGGAGCCGACCTGATCGACGTGGGCGGCGAGTCCACGCGCCCCGGCGCCGGCCGGGTCGCGCCCGCCGAGGAGCAGTCCCGGGTGATCCCGGTGATCAGCGAACTCGCCCGGCAGGGGCTTTCGATCAGTGTCGACACCCTCAATTCGAGCACCGCGGCCGCCGCGGCCGCCGCCGGGGCGCAGATCATCAACGACGTCTCCGGCGGCCTGGCGGACCCGCAGATGGCATCCATCGCCGCACGCAGTGGGCTGACCTACGTCGCCATGCACTGGCGGGCGCACGCCCCGAAGATGGACGACCTCGCTGTCTATGGCGACGTCGTCGCCGAGGTGCGGGCCGAGCTGGTTTCGCGGGTCGACATGCTCACCGCGGCTGGCCTGCCGCCGGAGAAGATCGTGCTCGACCCAGGGCTCGGCTTCTCGAAGCTGCCCGATCACAACTGGCGTTTGCTGGCCCACCTGGACGCCTTCGCCGACCTGGGGTTCCCGGTCATGGTCGGTGCCTCTCGCAAGCGGTTCCTCGCCGGGGTGCTCCCGGCCGACGCGGGCGTGCTGGAACGCGATCTGCCGACCGCCGTGGTCAGCGTGCTGGCCGCGCAGGCCGGCGCCTGGGCGGTGCGCGTGCACGACGTCGCGGCGACGCGAACGGCGCTGAATGTGCTGGCACTGGCGGATTCCGCCAGAATGGGACCATGAGAAGCGACTCCATCACGCTCACCGGCCTGCGGGTCAACGCGCACCACGGCGTCTACGACTTCGAGCGGGAAAACGGACAGGACTTCGTCATCGACGTAACGGTTTGGCTCGACCTGCGGCGTGCCGCCGCGAGCGACGATGTGACGCAGACCATCCACTACGGCGAGCTCGCCGTGGAAGTGACGGATGCTGCCCGGCACAACCCGGTCGACCTGATCGAAACCGTCGCCGAGCGCATCGCCGTTGCGGTGCTGGCGCACGACGCCGCCGACACGGTGCAGGTGACGGTGCACAAACCACAGGCACCGATCTCCGTACCGTTCACGGATGTCGCGGTGCAGATCGTGCGGACGCGCGCATGACCGACGCGACCCCGGCGCTGCTCGCCCTGGGCAGCAATCTCGGCGACCGCATGGCCACCCTCACCGCGGCGATCGACGCGCTGGAGCAGGTGCCCGGGCTCGAGCTGACCGGCGTCTCCCCGGTCTACGAGTCCGCCGCGGTGAAGGTCGGCGGCGTCGACGACGAGGCACCGCGCTATCTGAACCTGGTGGTCGGCATCCGTTACACCGGGCACCCGCACACCCTGCTCGACGCGGTGAACGCCATCGAGAACGACCACGGTCGGGTGCGGGTCGAACGCTGGGGCGACCGCACCCTCGACATCGATATCATCGTCTTCGGAACGGCCTCGCTGCACGACGAGCGCCTGACCATCCCGCACCAGCGGGCCGCCGAGCGCGACTTCGTGCTGGCCCCGTGGTTGGACCTCGACCCGGCCGCAGTGCTGCCGGGCCGCGGCCCGGTGCGCGCGCTGCTCGGCGCGATCAACACCACCGTGCAGCGGTACCCCGCACTGCCGTCCGCGGGCGGCAACCGGTGAAACGTACGCAGCCGTCGGCGCTGATCGCCCTGGGTCTGGCCGGCCTGGTCGTCGTGTTCCTGCTCGAGCTGGCCGCCGCGGCCGGCGGCTCGGCGATGTTCCTGCCCCCGGCCACCCTGCCGATCGCGTTGATCGCGATCGGGATCGGCGTCCTGGCGCTGGCCTGGCCGATCCGTCAGGCCATTCGCGGCACGGTGCGGAAACACGTCAACCCGTTCCTGGCCATCCGGGTGGCGCTGCTGGCGAAGGCGTCGGCGCTGAGCGGGGCGCTGCTTCTCGGCGGCGGACTGGGAATCGTGCTCTACATCCTGACCCGCTCGGTCGTGCCGGCGGTAACATCGTTATGGCCTGCAATCGGGACGGCGGTAGGCGCCGGGATCCTTCTGACCCTGGGGCTCGTGGCCGAGCACTTCTGCACGCTTCCCCCCGATGACGACGATCAAGAGCAGGGAGAAGTGCGTGCCTGACGCGGCTGTAGGACTGGACCTCCCCGACGTGGAGGAGTGGAAGCGCGTCTCCCCGCGTTATGTGGTGGTGGAGACGGTCGGCACGATCGTCTTCGGACTGGTGCTCACGGCCATGGCCGCGGCGGTGTGGCTGCTTCTCGACGTGCAGTGGGCGCTCTACGTGATCGGCGCGATCGTGTTGATCACCGGGGCCAGTGTCGCCTTCGAACCGCGCCGGGTGCGGGCCATCGGCTATCAACTGCGACGCGACGACCTGCTCTTCCGCCGGGGCATCATGTTCACCCGGTTCGTGTCCGTCCCTTACGGGCGGATGCAGCTGGTCGATATCACGCGCGGCCCGATCGCGCGCTGGCTGGGTCTGGCCGACCTCAAATTCGTGACCGCGGCGGCCTCGTCGGGGGTGCTCATCCCGGGGCTCGCCGAGGCCGACGCGGAGAGCCTGCGCGACCGGCTCGTGGAGCTGGCCGAGAGTCGCCGGGCCGGGCTGTGACCACGCTCGCCGACGGGGAATGGCACCGGCTGCATCCGGCCAGCCCACTGCTGCGCGGCGGCATCTTCATCGTCGCCGTGCTCGGCTTCATCATCGCCAACCTCCGCGAGCGGTTGATCGACGTCTTCTTCGGGGTGCCGAGATACGGCGGCGACCCGATCGACGCGATCCTCGAGCGCGGCGTCGTCGGCTGGGCGCTGCTCGCGGTCGCGGTCGTGCTTGTGCTGATCCTGGCGGTCTTCTACCTGTCCTGGCGCATGCACACCTTCCGGGTCACCGGGGAGGTCGTCGAGGTGCGTAGCGGAATGCTCTTCCGCAGCAACCGCCGGGCCCGCCTCGACCGCATCCAGGGTGTCAACATCGTGCGCCCGTTCATCCCTCGCCTGATCGGCGCCGCGAAGCTCGAAGTCAGCGTGGCCGGTCAGGACGCCAATGTGCAACTGGCCTACCTGGGTTCGACCCTGGCCGACCAGCTGCGACGGGACATCCTTCGCCTCGCGTCCGGACTGCGGCATCAGGCCGTTCCCGCCCCGGATGCCGCGCTGGCCCAGACCTCCCGTCTCGGTCTCGCTCCCGCGTCACCCCTCTCTCCCGCGACCGCCGCCGCCGACCGGGCCCGGGATCTCTTCGCGCCCGAGCTGGACCCCGACGCCGCCCCGCCGGAATCGGTGGTGCGGATTCCGCCCGGGCGGCTGATCGGATCCGTCGTGTTCAGCGGCTTCACGGTTTTCGTCGTGCTCGCCGGAATCGCCCTGATCGTCGGCGTGACCGCCGGCGGCAGCGACTGGCTGCTCGTAGCCTTCATCCCTACCCTGATCGCCAGCGTCAGCTTCTATTTCACCAGGGTCATCAAGTCGCTGCGCTACAGCATCGCCGGCACCCCCGACGGCGTGCGGGTCGGCTTCGGGCTGCTCACTACTAGCAACGAGACCCTGCCGCCAGGCCGGGTCCACGCGATCGGCGTCTCGCAGCCGTTGCTCTGGCGCCCGTTCGGCTGGTGGCAGGTGCGCATCAACACGGCCGGCCACTCCAGCACCCAGGGTGCCGCCGGCGAGGCCAACACCACAACCCTCCCGGTGGGCACGCTCGCCGACGTCGCCCGGGTGCTCGAATTGATCCTGCCCGGGTTCGACTCGGCGGAGCAGCAGGCCCTGATCGAACGGGGCCTCCGCTCGAAGGGCGGCGACGACGGCTTCACGAACGCGCCGCGCCGGGCGGCCTGGCTGCATCCGTTCTCGTGGCGCCGCACCGGCTACACCGTCGTGGGCGGCATCGCTCTGCTCCGGCGCGGCGTGATCTCGCGGGAGCTGGTGCTGGTGCCGCTGGCCCGGTTGCAGAGCGTCGCCATCTCGCAGGGCCCCGTGACTCGGATGCTGCGCCTCGCCTCCGCCCGGCTGCACACCGTCGCCGGGCCGGTCTCCGCCTACCTCGGGGTGGTGGCCGCCGCAGAGGCCCTGGTTTTCTTTGACCGGATCGCCTCCGGGGCCATCTCGTCGGCCCAGTCCGACACCAGCCACCACTGGAACCAGCCGATCCAGGACCAGCCGACCGCGGCCCAACCCACCTGGAAGCAACCGAACGGAGTCATCGAATGACGCCGCGTCCCGGACGCCTCGGAATCGGCATCATCGGTGCCGGCCGGGTCGGCCCCATCCTCGGCGCCGCCCTCGCCGGCGCGGGCCACGCGATCGTCGGGATCTCCGCCATCTCGCAGTCCAGCCGCGACCGGGCCGAGGCGATTCTTCCGGGCGCGCCCATCCTCACCGTTCCCGAGATCGTCGAGCGCAGCGAACTGGTCATCATCGCCGTGCCCGACGCCCAGCTCGAGAGCCTCGTCAGCGGGCTCGCGGCCGCCGGAACCTGGCAGGCCGGCCAGCTTGTGTTGCACACCTCGGCCCGGTATGGCACCTCGGTGCTGGCCCCGGCGCTGGCCGGTGGCGCAATCCCGCTGGCCATCCACCCGGCCATGAGCTTCACCGGCACCAGCATCGACCTGGCCCGCCTCGCCGACAGCTACTTCGCGGTGACGGCGCCCACGCCAGTGCTGCCGATCGGGCAGGCGCTGGTCGTGGAGATGGGCGGCGAGCCCGTGATCGTCGCGGAGGCCGACCGGGCTGCCTATGCCGAGGCCGTTGACACCGCCACGGCGTTCTCCACCTCGATCGTGGAGCAGGCCACCGGGCTGCTGGCCGGCATCGGCATCGAGCACCCCGGAGCGGTGATCGCGCCGCTGATGCGGTCCGCCATGGAGAACGCGCTGGCCCGAACCAGCCCCGACCGTCTCGACCTCTCCCAGCTCGACGCGCTGGACGCGCTCGACACCCGCGACCAGGACGGTTTCGACGAATGACACAACCGCAACACACCGGAGGACGAGTGAACGTGCTCACCAAACCAGCAGTCATCGGCAGCATCGAGGAACTGCGGAGCCGCCTGACCGACGCGCAGAGCCGCATCGAGAGCGCGCGCGCCGGGCGCGGCGAGGCCGGGCTCGGGCGACCACGCATCGTGCTGGTCCCGACCATGGGGGCCCTGCACGCCGGGCACCTGACCCTGGTTCGCCGGGCCCGCAGCCTCGGCGACATCGTCGTGGTGTCGATCTTCGTCAACCCGCTGCAATTCGGGGTCGGGGAAGATCTCGGCAGCTACCCGCGCATGCTCGAGGCCGATGTCGCGGCTCTGGCCGCGGAGGGCGTGCCGTTCGTATTCGCGCCAACCAGCCAGCTGATGTACCCGGACGGCGCCGCTTCCACCCGGGTTGTCGCCGGCGCGGTCGGCAGCCTCTTCGAGGGCGCTGCGCGCCCCGGGCATTTCGACGGCATGCTGACGGTGGTTGCGAAGCTGTTCAACATCGTCGGCCCCGACGTGGCCGTGTTCGGCCAGAAAGACGCGCAGCAGGTCTTCCTGGTCGAACGGATGCTGGCCGACCTCAACTTCCGCACCCGCATCGAGGTCGTCCCGATCGTGCGCGAAGACGGCGGCCTCGCCCTCTCCAGCCGCAACCGCGCGCTCGAACCGGCGCAGCGCGCCGCCGCCCGGGCGCTGTCCGCGGGGCTCGAGGCCGCAGCATCCGTCGCCGCCCAGGGGGTCGGCGCCGCACTGCAGGCCGCCCACGCGCGGATCGACGTGCAGCCGCTGGTTAAACTGGACTATCTCGTTGTCGTCGACCCGCGGACCTTCCTTCCGGTCGGGGGCGAGCATCACGGCCCGGCCCGCATGCTGGTCGCCGCGCTGGTCGGTCACACCCGGCTGATCGACAACGTGGCCCTGGACCTTCCCTAGGCCGCACCACCCGCACGACCGTCACCAGCCAGACCCTCACCAGCCCGACCTTTCATCAACACGTCGTCACATCAATGAGCACGCGCGGGAGCGCCGGGCATCGCCCGGCCGCCACCTGCCACGGAGAACCGCATGAGCGAGCAGAACCCAGCACCGACCGAGGCTGAAATCGTGGCCGCCGCAGCGGCGGAGGCCGAGACCAACGAGCAGAAGGTCGTGCGCCTGGCCAAGCGTGACCGGTTGAACGCCGCCGCGACCAGTCCCGCCGGCGGCGCCTACCCGGTGTCCGTGCCCGTCACCGACACGATCCCCGCCGTGCGTGCGCAGTTCGGCGACCTCGAAGCGGATGCCGTCACCGGCGTCATCGTCGGCCTCGCCGGCCGCGTCGTGCACCTGCGCAATACCGGCAAGCTCTGTTTCGCGAGCCTGCAGTCCGGGGACGGCAGCCGCATCCAGGCCATGATCTCCCTGGGGGCGGTGGGGGAGGAATCCCTCGCCGATTGGAAAGACCTCGTCGACCTCGGCGACCACCTCTTCGTCTCCGGCGAGGTCATCTCCTCCCGCCGCGGCGAGCTCTCCGTCATGGCGTCGGAGTGGCAGGTCGCCGCCAAGGCGCTGCTGCCGCTGCCGAACCTGCACACCGCGCTCAGCGAGGAGACCCGCGTGCGCAGTCGGTACCTCGACCTGATCATTCGCGAGCAGGCCCGCCGCAGCGTGATCCAGCGCTCGCAGACCGTCGCTAGCCTGCGCCGCACCTTCACGGAGCTGGGCTTCATCGAGATTGAGACGCCGATGCTGCAGGTCATGCACGGTGGCGCATCCGCTCGCCCGTTCACGACCCACAGCAATGCGTTCGACACCGACCTCTTCCTGCGGATCGCGCCGGAGCTGTTCCTCAAGCGCGCCGTGGTCGGCGGCATCGACCGGGTCTACGAGATCAACCGCAACTTCCGCAACGAGGGCGCCGACTCCACCCACTCGCCGGAGTTCGCGATGCTGGAGGCCTACGAGGCTTACGGCGACTACAACTCGATCGCCGACCTCACCCAGAAACTGATTCAGGATGCCGCGTTCGCCATCGCCGGCTCGCACGTGGTGACCTGGGCCGACGGCACCGAATTCGACCTGGGCGGCGACTGGGACCGCATCGGCATGTACGACAGCCTGTCCGCGGCCGTGGGCTACGTGATCTCGCCGGCCACCCCGCTCGCCGACTTGAAGGTGCTCGCCGACACGGAGGGGCTCGATATCGACCACCCCATCCACGGCAAGTACGTCGAGGAGCTGTGGGAGCACTTCGTGAAGGGCGGCCTGACCCGCCCCACGTTCGTGCTGGACTTCCCGATCGACACCAGCCCGCTCGTGCGCGGCCACCGCGGTGTGGCCGGGGTGGTCGAGAAGTGGGACCTGTACGTGCGCGGCTTCGAGCTGGCCACCGGCTACTCCGAGCTCGTCGACCCGGTCGTGCAGCGTGAGCGCTTCGTCGAACAGGCGCGCCTCGCCGCCGGCGGCGACCCCGAGGCCATGCGCCTCGACGAGGAATTCCTGCGGGCCCTCGAGCACGGGATGCCGCCGACCGGCGGCATGGGCATGGGCATCGACCGTTTGCTGATGGCGCTGTCCGGGCTGGGAATCCGGGAGACCATCCTGTTCCCACTGGTGAAATGATCATCCGATGAGGTCGAATCCGCCTCGCGAGCCTGTGCCCGGCGAGCCTGTGCCCGGCCAACCGATCCCGCGCGTCCGTCGTCGTCCGTCCCTGCTCGAAATCTCGATCTGGGTCGGCGTCGGGGGAACCGGGATCTACGCAATCGGAACCGGTATCGCAGGGCTGCTGAACACGTAAACGCCGCGCGCCTGCCCGCCGTTTTCCCGTATCGTTGGAGACATCATGGATAACTTCTGGGTCAGCGCTTTCTGGGCGCTCCTGCCCACCGTCGCCGTCGGGCTGATCTTTTGGATCGTGATGCGTTCCATCGTGCGGGCGGACCGCACGGAGCGTAAGGTCTACGCCCGGATCGAGGCGGAAGAGCGCGCCAAGCTCGGGCTCGATAAACCGGTTACGTAGCACCGAATGTTCGGCATCGACATCTCGACCATCATCCTCGTGATCGCCCTGGTGGTCGATTTCTCCATTCGCGTGGTGGCAATCGTCGTCGTTCCTCGCAACCGTCGGCCGACATCGGGCATGGCGTGGCTGCTAACGATCTTCTTCCTGCCCTTCATCGGCGCCTTACTCTTCCTGCTCATCGGCTACCGAACCCTGCCGAAAAAGCGACTGGAAATGCAGGAGGAGATCAACCAGTTCATCCTCGACAGCACCGAGGGAATCGATCAGGTGCGTCGCGATCATCCGTGGCCGCTCTGGCTCGACTCGGTCGTCGAACTCAACCGCAATCTGGGGGCGATGCCGCTGGTCGGCGGCAACGAGGCCCGCCTGCTCGGCGACTATGAGGGCACGTTCGCCGAGATGGTCACGGACATCGATCGGGCCCTTAATTTCGTGCACGTCGAGTTCTACATTCTTTCCCTGGATCCGACCACGGCACCATTCTTCGACGCCCTCGAAAACGCCGTCAAGCGCGGCGTGACCGTGCGCGTGTTGATGGATCATATCCAGTCGATGCGCAAGCTCGGCTACCGCGAGACGCTGCGCCGGCTCACCGACTCCGGCGTGAAGTGGGAGCTCCTGCTGCCGCTGCAGCCGCTCAAGGGAAAGTGGCAACGGCCGGATCTGCGCAACCACCGTAAGGTGCTGATCATCGACGGCACGGTCGGTTACATGGGGTCGCAGAACGTCATCGACCGCACGTACAACATGCCGGGGAACATCCGTCGCGGCCTGAAGTGGAAAGACCTGATGACGCGGGTCGAGGGACCGATCGTGTCGGGTCTCAACGCGATTTTCATCACCGACTGGTACAGCGAGACCAACGACCTTCTGACCCGGGACATCCAGCCGGTGTCAACCGAGGTTGTGCCGCACTCCCTGGACTGCCAGATCGTGCCCAGCGGACCCGGCTTCGAGGGCGAGAACAACCTGCGTCTGTTCCTCGCTCTGCTCTACTATGCACAGGAGCGCATCATCATCACGAGCCCGTACTTCGTGCCAGACGAGTCGATCATGTACGCCATCACGACGGCCACTCAGCGCGGGCTGCGGGTGGAGCTGTTCGTTTCCGAGGTCGGCGACCAGGCCCTCGTCTACCACGCGCAGCGCTCCTACTATGAGGAGCTGCTTCGGGCGGGCGTGAAGATCTACCTGTACAAGGCTCCCTACGTGCTGCACGCCAAGCATTTCACGATCGACGACGAGGTGGCCGTGATCGGGTCGAGCAACATGGACATGCGCTCGTTCAGCCTCAACTTCGAGGTATCGATGATGGTGCGCGGACGCTCCTTCGTGCAGCAGTTGCGGGCGGTGGAAGACGGCTACCGGGAGGACAGCCGTGAACTCACCCTGGCGGAATGGATGAAGCAGCCGCTGCGCTCCACGGTGCTCGACAATCTCGCCCGGCTGACCTCCGCGGTGCAGTAGCGGCGTCCGGCTCGGCTCCGAGCCCCGGCACCTCGCCTCACCCAATTCGGCGGTGGTCGAGGGGGCACTCCCTCGACGATGCGCGACGTGCCCAACAGGCGTTCACGAGCCGGAGACCGCACGACCAGGAGCTCGGTTCGGTGGTGAACCAATTCGACGGAGATTTTGGGAAAGAGGGAAATTTTTCAAGCTAACCTAACCGCTTTTGCCAAAATCTCCGTCGAATTCGTTCGGGGGCGCGGGTGAAACGTGTTTTTGGCCGGTGCCCGTGCAGAGGCGTGTGTGCATAGTACGCTTGCGCTCATTCTCGCCACGTTCATGTTCTTGCTCACGGTGCTGCGGAGCATCCGTTCTGACGGCGTGATCGCTCTGGTTTTCTTCCTGGCTCACCTGGCGACGCAGATCCGGGTCGAGGTGATCGCACAAATCTTTCTCCCGCACAGGGGTTTTATGCCGGTCGACTTGGCTGGTTCCGAACCCGGGGCGCGCGGTTCGAAAGCGCCGTCTCCGGGTTCCTGCTGGACATCGTCGCCACGGCCGCCTGTGCGGCCGTCGTCGGACTCGCTGAAGCTCGAGCAGAGGCACAACTCCACGCCCGATCTCAATACCTGCGTGCACTCACTGAGACCGAGTGCGTGGAGCCGGTCGCAGGTGTCCTCAGCCGGTGGCTGGGTGCAGGCTCGACGCAGCGACCCGCGCCACCCGGGGAAGGGGTGCGTTCTCCCCGGATACGATGCTGCGAATGACGGCGATCGGCAGTTTGGGCTCCCGGTTCGCGTCGGTCAGGCCGTTGGTCTCCTGCATTGTGTCCGTCAGCTGGGTGTAACAAAAGCCCGAGAGGATCGGGTTGTCCCGAAGGCTTCCCACGAGACCTGATACACGATTTTCGAAGTCCTCATGGCTTGTCGCTGTCGTGTAGCCCCACGAGTCATCGGCAGCATCGGGCGCGAAGCTGACCCCGCCGAATTCAGTGACCATGATCGACTGGCCATCGACCTCGCGGGGGATGAGCTGCAGGCGACGCCCTGCCGGACCCATACCCGCAACGAGGGATCGGATGGCGTCGATGTCCTTGTAATTGGCGTCGAGCTGCTCGGCCGTGCCCGCATAGTCGTGGATTGTGAGGATGTCAGATATGGCGTGTTCCCAGCCGTCATTGGAGATGACGGGGCGGCTCGGATCGAGCGCGCGAGTCAGGTGGTAGAGCGACTGGGCGAAGCTCAACTGGGCGTCGTCGTGTGCGATCTGTTGAACACCCCAACTCTCGTTGAGGGGAACCCAGGTGACGATTGACGGATGCGATCGGTCGCGGCGCACTACTTCGGTCCATTCGCGGGTGACTCGCGATACTGCCTCCGAAGAGAACTCGTAGGTGCTGCCCATTTCACCCCAAATGAGCAAGCCGAGCCGGTCCGCCCAATAGAGGAATCGAGGGTCCTCGACCTTTTCATGGATTCTCGCGGCGTTGAACCCGAGGGCCTTGATGAGTTCCACTTCGGCTCGCAGAGCTTCGGCCGAGGGCGCAGCGAGGTGCGACTGCGGCCAGTAGCCCTGCTCCAGCACCGATCGTACGAAGTACGGTCGGTCATTGAGCAGGAACCTGCCGCCCGCGACACCGACGCTGCGAAGCCCGAAATAGGAGAAGGACTCGTCGAGAATGCTTCCGTCGTCAGCAATGATCGAGACATGCGCGTCAATCAGTCGTGGGTTTTCCGGTGACCAGAGGAGAGCTTCACAGGCCTGACCGTTCGCCTGCCGAGAAATCTGAATGGTTGCCTGTGATCGCGGCTCAACGGCCAAGAAAGACTGCCGGGCGAGAATTTCGCCCGCGACGGACAGTTCCACCTGAACAGTAACGCTCGGCGCCGGTCGCCGCGTCAGCTCCACCTCGATCGCGACGTCCCCAGCCGGCACGTTTGGAATCCAACGCAGTGCCGTGATGCGCTGATCCGGCACAGACTCGAGCCAGACCGGTTGCCAAATCCCCGTAGTGCGGTGGTACCAAATGACGTGCGCATCCTCAAGCCAATCCTGTTTGCCCCGCGGCTGAGCTACGTCGTGGGGGTCATCCTCGGCACGAACCACGAGCACGCAGTCCTCTTGGGGCGACAGAGCTTCGGTGATGTCAAAGGAGAATGGCGTCTGGCCGCCCTCGTGAGACCCGATGAACTGGCCATCGATCCACACAGATGCGCGGTAGTCGACCGCCCCAAAATGCAACACCACTCGGTCTTGCCCGCGGGACAGTCCGCTCGCGGCCACGTCTTCGGGGCTGATGATGCGGGAATACCAGACAACGGGATGGAAGCCCGGCTCGGCGATTCCTGACATCTCCGACTCAGGCGGAAACGGAACAGTGATGACCCGGCCAAGGTGTGCAGGGTTTGCGAACCACTTCTCGCTTCTGCCGATGTCGTGATCGTCGTGTTCGAATGCCCACTCGCCGGCGAGATCGTGCCAATTCGGGCGGACAAGTTGCGGGCGGGGATACACGCCACCCTGGGCACTGGCAGAAATCGGGAGAGAACGCGACATACCGCAATCATGCCGCCAAATTACAGCGCTGTAAAGTCTGAGTGTCGGTCGAGGCGTCAAGGAGCAAATGGAGCGCTCTCGCGCACCTCGAGTGAATGCCCCACGATCCTGTGGCGGCCAACCCCCCGGTATCCAGCGATTCGTTCCTCGAGGAGATCGAAAGCAGCCGCGGCGATAGCGGTCTTCCTCGGCGCCACGGAGGTGAGTGTCGGGGACGTGTACGCGGCCAGGAAGGTGTTGTCCCAACCGACCACGGCCACATCTGCGGGTACCGATCGCCCGGAATCATGGAGGGCTTTCAATGCTCCGATCGCAAACCGGTCGTCGCGGCTGACCACGCCGTCAAAACACACCCCGCGCTCAATCGCCTCGGCAACCGAACGAAGGCCTGCTTCAGCCGTGAATTCCAAGGCCGTGAATACCAGCTCAGGATCCAGCTGGACCCCGGCCTCCAGGAGACCCTGTTGGTAGCCGAGAAGGCGCTGATTCGTCGAACCAGTGATGTCCGCCGCTATGACACCGAGAAAAGCGATGCGTCGACATCCTCTCGCTAAGAGGTGCCGCGTGGCATCGAGAGCGGCCGAGATGTTGTCGATCATCACGTGGTCTGTCATGACAGGCATGGCCGCCTCGCCGAGCAAGACCAGCGGAGTGCCAGGATCGAGCTTCGCAATGTCGAGCGATTCCATGCGGACGGGGTGAAAGATCACGCCGTCGACCAGCCCAGCCTCCCGATCGCTGAGTACCGCCCGTTCCGCGACGGGATCGCTCAAGGTCTGCTCGATGATGACTCGGTATCCTCGTCGAGTTGCTTCTTCGGCAATGTGACGGGAGAGTTCCGAAAAGTACGGGTGGTCGATTTCGGGGATTGCCAGGGCGATCATTCCGGTTCTTCCGGTAGCCAGACGCCGCGCCGTAAGGTTGGGTCGGTAGCCGAGCTGGTCAATTGCCGCTTGCACCTTCTCGCGGAGCGCCGGGGCCACGTGAGGATAGTTGTGAACGACGTTTGAGACGGTCTTCATGGATACGCCCGCGAGCTCCGCGACGTCTATTAGTCGAACCCTTGCCATGTTTGTCCCGTCCCGTCCGGTCCATCCTAAGGCGACTGTGGCCAGGCGCTGGAAACGGCGTTTGTCGCGGATCCCCGCAGACTAGACAAACATCTTTCTAGCGCTGTACATTGACGGAAGGCGCTCGTCTGCCGCTCCGATTGGTGTGGGGAATGGGCGGCCCGCTTCGCGCATGAGTCGCGGAGCGATGTTTTCGATGAGGAGGACGAACGATCATGAAGCAGAAAGACTTCCTGGGGCGGCGAGTGATTGGGGCCACAGCTCTCGGTGCCGCACTCATGCTGGTACTGGCCGGATGCTCTGCGGGCGGAACCGGGCAGGCGGCGAGTGAGCCCTTCACCGGTGAATACACCGGACCTGAAGTGGAGCTGTCCTACTGGAACGGCTTCACCGGCGGGGACGGTCCGTTCATGGAGAAGATGGTGTCCGACTTCAATGCTGAGCATGACAACATCACGGTTGTCTCGAACACGATGCAGTGGACCGACTTCTACCAGAGACTGCCCGCAGCGGTGACCGCCGGCGAGGGTCCCGACGTCGGCGTGATGCACCTGGACCAGCTCGCGTCGAATGCCGCGCGAAACGTCATAGTACCGATCGACGATCTCGCTGAGGACTTGGGTCTCACGTCAGATGACTTCAGCGACGAAGTCTGGAATGCCGGCGTCTATAAGGACGCCCGATACGGCATTCCGCTCGATGTGCATTCACTGGCCATGTACTACAACACCGAACATTTCGCCGCCGCTGGGATCGAAGGGGCCCCGACCGACGCGGCTTCCTTCCAGGAGGCGCTCGACAAGCTCAAAGCAGCTGGGTACGAAACTCCATTCTGGATGCCGACGCGGTGGCCGAGCCACCTCATGAACCTCTCCGTGCTGTGGCAGAACGACGGTGAACCATATGGTGACGACGGGGCAACGTTTGATTCAGCAGCCGGGGTAGAGGCACTTGAGTGGCAGCGCTCCATCGTGGACGACGGTTACAGCCCGAGTGACGTCGCCATCGACTCTCAGTACGTCGCCTTCAAGAATGGTGAGACCTCGATCACATGGGACGGCATCTGGCAGATCAACGATCTCGCCGAGTCCGGTCTGCCTTACGCGGTCGCCCCGGTCCCCACAATTGGTGACACGGATGCCGTATGGGCCAACTCCCATAACTTCTTCCTTCCCCGCCAGGCAAACGCGGACCAGAACAAGGTCAACGCATCGAAGGTGTTCATCGCCTGGATGAGCGAGCAGTCCGCCGAGTGGGCAGGCTCGGGCATGATCCCCGCTCGCCAGTCGGTGCGTGATGCGGGTGCCCTCGACGGCCTGCCGCAGGAAGCAATCGCGGCAACGATCGATTCGATGCGTTTCTTGCCGCCCATTCCCGGGATCGGTGGGGTTCAGGCCGAGACCCTCGAAATCGCAGTCGCCGACGGGGTTCAGGGAACGACGACGCCGAGTGACGCGCTCAAAAAAGCCGCCGGCACGGCGACGAAACTCATGGCCGACAACAAAGCCTCGTTCGGGGACTGACCAGTGTCGACGAAGGTCGGTGAGCGCGCCCTCCCCATGGGGAGGGCGCGCCGCCCCTCGGCCTCCGACCCGGAGTCGCAGAAAAATCGTGGAGTGCGAGCGGGCACTCGGCGGCAGGGGATAGCCACCCCCTGGCTATTCCTTGCCCCCTACCTGCTTCTGTTTGGCAGCTTCGTCGTCCTCCCGGCAGTTTTAGGGGTGTGGATCAGTCTTCATTCCTGGGACTACACGTTGCCGAACAAACCCTTTGTCGGCCTCGACAACTACGTCGCCTTGTTCTCACCCGGATCGACGGTTTTTGGCCCGTTCTGGGGGTCCATGCGGGCCACCGGCATCTTCACGGTACTCAGCGTGCCATTGCTCCTGATCGTCCCGCTCGCCGTTGCCTTACTCATGAGCAGGAAGTTTCCCGGACGGGACTTTCTCCGAGCAATCTACTTCGCCCCCTACGTACTCGGCGTCGCCGTCATCTCGGTGCTGTGGCGATACCTGCTCGACAACAACATCGGGCTGGTGAACCACTATCTGGGACTCCTAGGACTTCCGGATGACACCGCTTGGACAACAACGACGCCCGCGGCCTGGGTCGCGCTCGTGGGAGTGACCGTCTGGTGGACGCTCGGATTCAACGCCGTCATTTACCTTGCCGGCCTTCAGGACATCCCGATCGAACTCTACGAAGCCGCACGTGTTGATGGGGCCGGACCGTGGATGCAGTTCCTGCACGTGACGATCCCCGGGCTCAAGCCCATCCTCTCGTTCATCACGATCATCACCCTTCTTGCATCCGCCAATATGTTTGGCCAGTCCTATCTCATGACTCAGGGCGGCCCCGGACGTGAAACGCGCACGGCCATATATCAGATCGCCGACGCGGGTCTGCGCAACTTTCAGATGGGCAGCGCCGCAGCGATGAGTTATGTACTGACCGTATTCCTCATGGCGATCAGTGCTTTTGTCTTCTACATCTTTCGCGAGAAACAGCCCAAGAAGCTCAAGAAGGAGGTGCGCTCGTGAACGCTCTCACGACCAGGATCAGTGCAGGTTCCCGTGCACGCAGTGCACGTCGACGGAGTGGCACAATCACTCGGGTCGTCGTTCTCGGCGCGATCGCAATCGCGTTCATCAGCCCGATCATCTTCATGATCGTGACCAGCTTCAAGACCCGGGCTGACGCAACGGCTATTCCACCGGCGTGGATTCCCAATCCAATTTCCGTACAAGCTTTCGCGTCTATCCTCGCTCCCGGGACTGCGACTCCGGTGCTGCAATGGTTCGCAAACAGCATGGTCGCAGCCGCCCTCAATGCCACGCTCGTCGTCGTCACGGCGTCATTGGCGGCGTATCCGCTCGCACGAATGCAGTTTCGCGGCAAGAATTTCGTCTTCGTCATCATCGTCGCGACATTGCTGGTGCCGCCGGTAATCCTGGTGATTCCCAACTACCTCATCGTGAGCGAACTGGGGTGGCTCAACTCGCTCGTCGCGATCATCATTCCCACGGCGGCGTCCGCATTCGGAGTGTTCTTCATGCGACAGTTCTTCGTCGGCCTGCCGATCGAGTTAGAGGAGGCCGCCCGGCTCGATGGGGCGAACCGATTCGTCATCTTCATGCAAGTGGTTCTGCCGCTCGCCAAACCCGCACTTGCAACACTCGCGCTGCTCGCCTTCCTCGGCAACTGGAACGACTTCCTCTGGCCCGTCTACGTCTTGTTCAGCCCGGAGATACAAACACTGCCAGCTGGACTGTCCACGCTTCAGTCCGCAAATGCGGTGCGCTACGACCTTTTGATGGCCGGCGCGGTTGTCGCGAGCGTGCCCGTGCTGGCGCTGTTCATCTTCCTTCAGCGCTTTATCATCGAGGGCGTTTCTCGCTCCGGAGTGAAGGGATAGCACGTGTTGACCTCTGCTCGCCGCGCAGCGGTAGCGTGTGTGGCTGGAGCCATCATGACCGCCTTCGCGGTGAGTGGCTGCACGGCGGCTCCGGAGCACTCGGCACCTCCGGCGTCTGCCGCAGCAGGCGCTGCGGTACTCAACACGAATTTCGCAGACCCCGACGTGGTGGAGGTCGACGGCACTTATTTCGCGTATGCCACCAACGACAACAACCGCAACGTGCAGGTCGCCTCCTCCACCGATCTCCTCGATTGGGAGGTGTTACCGGACGCGTTGCCGGATCTCCCAAGCTGGATTATTCCGGGAAAGACCTGGGCGCCTGAGGTGACGAGACTCGCCGATGATTCATTCGTCATGTACTTCACGGCGACGAATTTTGCGCCAACGCTGCAGTGCATTGGTGTAGCCACTGCCAGCGACCCGGCCGGACCGTTCATCGTTCAGAGCGACGCCATGATCATCTGTCCAGAAGACGAAGGCGGCGCGATCGATGCAAGCACCGTGCTCATCGACGACGCCTTGTACCTCGTCTGGAAAAATGACGGTAACTGTTGCGACCTCGACACCTGGATTCAGGCGGCCACGCTCTCTCCCGACGGGCTCAGCATCACGGGCGATCCCATCAGGATCCTGAAGCAAACCGAGGAATGGGAGGACAACCTTATCGAGGCTCCCACCATTGTGGTCCGAGGTACAGGACTCCTGATGCTCTACTCCGCTAACTCTTACGGAGACGACCGATATGCGGTCGGTGCTGCAACGGCTGCCTCAATCGATGGCCCGTGGACGAAGGAAACGGGTCCGATCCTCTCGACCGAAGGGTCGGGGGGCCTATATCGCGGCCCTGGTGGCCAAGACCTGGTCTTTGGTCTGAATGGCAAGGACTATCTCGTCTTCCACGGGTGGGACACGGACTACACGTACCGCGCACTTCACGTTGCCGAGACCGAATGGGACGCCGACATTCCTCGGGTCCTGACCCCCGAGTAACCCAATTGGGGTGCGACCTTTCTTTCGCGGCGCCATCCTGGCGCCGTGGCCGAACCGAGTCGTGGATGGAAAGTACACATTCGGTGGTGTCGAGCAACAGCTCAGCATCACCGAGCCGTCGAGGGGTCACGCTCTCCATGGACTCGTGTCCTGGTTGAACTTTGCAGTGGTCAGGCAGGCGGCCGATCGGCTCGTCCTCGCGGCAACCGTCGAAGCGCAGCCTGGATACCCCCACCGGGTGACGCTGGAGGTGGATTTTGCGCTTGACGCCGGTTGCCTTCGAACGGCAGTTACGGCAGTGAATGCCGGTCCAAATGCCGCCCCTTTTGGCGTCGCTCCGCACCCGTACCTTGTTGCCGGCGATGGCCGCGTCAACGACTGGACGCTGGAGCTCGCAGCCCAGCGAATCCTGACCGTGACTCATGACCGCCTCATTCCCCTTCACCTCTGTGATCTCGATGCTGGTGATCTTGCCGTGTTTGACTTCCGCACGCCGCGGACTATCGATGACACCTTCATCGACCATGCATTCACTGGCTTCGACCGGGACGATGAAGGCATGGCGACACTTCGATTGACGACGACCGCGGGCAGTGGAGTGGAAATGATCTGGGGTCCCGAATGCCCGTGGGTTCAGGTGCATACGGCTGATCAATTAGTACCCTCGATCGACAGAATTGGACTCGCCGTCGAACCAATGACCTGTCCGCCGGATGCGTTCAACTCTGGAATGAACCTGAACGTCCTTGAGCCATCCGGCTCAACGCGCGCCTCCTGGACGGTTCGTGCAATCGACCAGCTATGCAGACCGCTCCGGAATTGACGCGACTCGCGTCGCCGAATGACCAAACCGGCACAATAGCGCTTGACCGACGATTTCACATACGTTCTGACGCGGTGGTCGCTGAACGCCCGATAGCCGAACGGCTAGCGGCCGTTCCGTCGTAAGAGAGAATGCCTCGGTACCCACCTCGGTGCCCACCTCGTGGTGTCGACGAGGCACCCCTGGCGCTGGCAGGGGGCAACGCGCAACCCGAATTCGGTCGCATCCTCGCAGTGGCGGGTCATGTGCGATCGTGATAGATCTGGGACATGCACATTTTCCGCGCAGCCTGAGACTCTGCCCGGACATTCACCGTAAATGCACCGCCGAAAGTGAGGGCGGATCTTCCGTCTTTCATGGTCAAAATTTAGGGAGTGAAAGAAATGAAAGCAGTCGTTTATAAAGGCCCCAACGCGGTCAACGTTGAAGACGTTCCGGATGCCAAGATCGAACGCCCCACTGACGTTCTTGTTCGCATCACAGCGACAAATATTTGCGGTTCCGATTTGCACATGTACGAGGGACGCACCGATTTCGAGGTCGGGCGCACCTTTGGTCACGAGAACATGGGTGAGGTCATCGAGATCGGGAACGGCGTCGACGCCGTCAAGGTCGGCGATCGGGTCGTGCTGCCATTCAATATTTCCTGCGGGTTTTGCAAGAATTGCGAACGCGGTTTCACGAACTACTGCATGACCACTCAACCAAACCCGGTCGGCGCGGGCGCCGCCTACGGCTTCGCTGGCATGGGTCCGTATCCCGGCGGGCAGGCCCAAATGCTGCGTGTGCCCTACGGCGATAACAACTGCTTGCGCCTGGGTGAAGACGCGGTAGAAAAGCAAAACGATTACGTGATGCTGTCGGACATTTTCCCTACCGGTTACCACGCTACCGAGATGGCCGGAGTGATCCCCGGTGACACGGTCGTGATTTACGGTGCGGGTCCAGTCGGACTGATGGCCGCCCTGTCCGCCACGATCAAGGGCGCGAGTAAAGTTTGGGTCGTGGATCGACGCCCTGACCGGCTGGCCCTCGCCGAGCAGATCGGTGCGATCGCCATTGATGACTCGAAGACGGACCCGGTTGAGTTCGTTTTGGACCAGACCAAGGGTATCGGCGCGGACCGGGGATGTGAATGCGTGGGTTATCAGGCCCACGACCCCCAGGGCACCGAAGATCCCGCCATGACTCTGAATCGGCTGATCCAGTCCGTGCGCATCACCGGGGGAATCGGCGTTGTCGGAGTCTTCCTTCCGGCAGATCCCGGCGGCTTCGACGATAACGCCAAGCAGGGCAAACTTGCCATTGATTATGGCCTGCAGTGGCTTAAGGGTCAAAGCATAGGCAGCGGACAATGCCCGGTGAAGAAGTACAATCGGCAGTTGCGCGACCTGATCGCCGCGGGCAAAGCCAAGCCATCCTGGATCGTTTCCCACGAGATCCCCCTCAGCAAAGCCGCGGATGCCTACAAGAACTTTGGCGAACGCACCAACGGTTGGACCAAAGTCATCCTCAAGCCGGAGTAGGCCAACCGATCCTTCGTTGGGTATCCGCGCGTGCGCCGCCGCACGGCTACCCGGGATGAGGGCAGCAGCGCGTTCCGCGATGGCGACGACGGCGGCATCCGTGTTGCCGGACATTGCCGAGGGCATAATCGAGGCGTCTGCGACACGCAGTCCGACGATTCCGTGCACCCGCAATTCCGGGGGGCAGCAGCCCGACCGTCATCGGACCGTCGGTGCCCCGGATCACGGCCCTCCGTCGTCTCACCGCGCCGATCGTGCTTCCATGCTCGGCAACATGGTGCTGATTTGCTCGGCGGTGGACCGGCCGCGGTCATCGACCACGCGACCATCGGCCAGGAGGATGATGCGGTCGGCATAGCTGGCGGCCTGCAGCGCGGCGATGACCTGCGTCTGGCTGAGCCGCAGCGCCTCTTCCCAGGCGGTTGCGATCGGATCCGAGGTCACCACCTGTTCGGCCGACGAGGCCGCCACGTGCGGTCGAGATCGCCCGCCACGTGCGGTCGAGATCGCCCGCCACACCTTCCGAAATCGGCCGAAGGTGACGAGGTCGGAGCCGGTGCGCGACGACATCCGTCACGCCTGCGGCGAACAGAGGCACTCATTTCAGGGTTCGCTCGTTACTCTCGATGTATCGGCGCCACAACTGCCCTGGCGCCAAGGGAGCGATCACATGTTTGAGAGATTTACCGACCGAGCTCGACGCGTCGTTGTTTTGGCCCAGGAAGAGGCCAAAATGCTCAACCACAACTACATCGGTACTGAGCACATCCTGCTCGGCCTGATCCACGAAGGCGAGGGAGTTGCGGCCAAAGCCCTCGAGAGCCTGGGTATTTCCCTCGACGCCGTGCGTGAGCAGGTGCAGGACATCATCGGTCAGGGCCAGCAGCAGCCGACGGGGCACATCCCGTTCACGCCGCGCGCCAAGAAGGTTCTCGAACTGAGCCTGCGCGAAGCACTGCAGCTCGGCCACAACTACATCGGCACCGAGCACATTCTGCTCGGCCTCATCCGCGAGGGTGAAGGCGTTGCCGCCCAGGTGCTCGTCAAGCTCGGCGCCGACCTCAACCGGGTGCGCCAGCAGGTCATCCAGCTCCTCTCTGGTTACCAGGGCAAGGAGCAGGTGCAGGTCGGCGCGAACGAGCAGGCGAGCGGTCCGGCGGGCAGCCAGATTCTCGACCAGTTCGGGCGCAACCTCACGCAGGCCGCCCGCGACAACAAACTCGACCCGGTCATCGGGCGCGAGAAGGAGATCGAGCGGGTCATGCAGATCCTGTCCCGCCGGTCCAAGAACAACCCGGTTCTGATCGGTGAGCCCGGAGTCGGCAAGACCGCCGTCGTCGAGGGTCTCGCCCAGGCCATCGTCAAGGGCGATGTACCCGAGACGCTGAAAGACAAACAGCTCTACTCGCTCGACCTCGGCTCGCTCATCGCCGGAAGCCGCTATCGCGGTGACTTCGAGGAGCGGCTGAAGAAGGTCACCAAGGAGATCCGCACCCGCGGCGACATCATCATCTTCATCGACGAGATCCACACCCTCGTCGGTGCCGGTGCCGCTGAGGGCGCCATCGACGCGGCCAGCATCCTGAAGCCTCTCCTCGCCCGAGGCGAGCTGCAGACCATCGGTGCCACCACGATCGACGAGTACCGCAAGCACTTCGAGAAGGATGCCGCGCTCGAGCGACGCTTCCAGCCGATCCAGGTGGCCGAGCCGTCTCTGCCCCACACCATCAATATCCTCAAGGGGCTGCGCGACCGGTACGAGGCGCACCACAAGGTCTCGATCACCGACGGCGCTCTCGTGGCCGCGGCGAACCTGGCCGACCGCTACGTCTCCGACCGGTTCCTGCCGGACAAGGCCATCGACCTGATCGACGAGGCCGGCGCCCGCCTGCGCCTGTCGATCCTGTCCAGCCCGCCCGAGCTGCGCGAATTCGACGAGAAGATCGCCGTGGTGCGCGCCGCCAAGGAGACCGCCATCGAGGAGCAGGACTTCGAGAAGGCCGCCGGCCTGCGCGACGAGGAGAAGAACCTCCTCGGCGAGCGTTTGCGCCTCGAGAAGAAGTGGAAGTCGGGCGACGTCAAGACGACCGCCGTCGTCGACGAGGGCCTGATCGCCGAGGTTCTGGCCCAGGCCACCGGCATCCCCGTCTTCAAACTCACCGAGGAGGAGTCCTCGCGGCTCGTCTTCATGGAGAAGGCGCTGCACCAGCGCGTCATCGGTCAGGAAGAGGCCATCTCGGCGCTCGCCAAAACCATCCGTCGCACCCGTGCCGGACTGAAGGACCCGAAGCGCCCGAGCGGTTCGTTCATCTTCGCGGGCCCCACCGGCGTCGGAAAGACCGAGCTGGCCAAGGCGCTCGCCGAGTTCCTCTTCGACGACGAGGCCGCCATGATCTCCCTCGACATGAGTGAGTACGGCGAGAAGCACACCGTGTCCCGACTGTTCGGCGCCCCTCCCGGGTTCGTCGGCTTCGAAGAGGGCGGCCAGCTCACCGAGAAGGTGCGCCGCAAGCCGTTCTCCGTGGTGCTGTTCGACGAGATCGAGAAGGCCCACCCTGACATCTTCAACTCGCTCCTGCAGATTCTTGAAGAGGGCCGATTGACGGATGGCCAGGGTCGCGTCGTCGACTTCAAGAACACCGTGATCATCATGACCACGAACCTCGGCACCAAGGACATCAGCGGCGCGCCCGTCGGTTTCCAACTCGAGGGTGACACGTCCACCGGTTACGACCGGATGAGCGGCAAGGTGAAAGAGGAGCTGAAGAAGCACTTCAAGCCCGAGTTCCTCAACCGCGTGGACGAGATCATCGTCTTCCCGCAGCTGACCAAGCCGGAACTGCTCCAGATCGTGGACCTGTTCATCAAGCGCTTGAGCGAGCGCCTGCTCGACCGCGACATGACCGTGGACCTGACCCTCGCCGTGAAGGAGCACTTGATCGAGGTCGGCTTCGACCCCGCACTCGGTGCCCGTCCGTTGCGCCGTGCGATCCAGCGCGAGGTGGAGGACCGCCTGTCGGAAAAGATCCTGCAGGGCGAGCTCAACGCCGGCGACCACGTGCACGTGGATTACGTGGGTGGGGAGTACATCTTCACCACGACGGTGCGCGCCTCCGCCGTAGCCGTCGGCGTCAACACCACGGCCGCAATCGGCACGGGGCCGGGCTCACCCGACCTCGCGGTGACCAGCGAGTAGCGGTAACCCGTTGGACAGGGCCCGGCGGAAACATCCGCCGGGCCCTGTCTCGTGCTCGCCCGGCCCCGACTCCCTGACGAATTCGGCGGAGATTTTGCTCCTGCGGGCCTGTTTCAGGCTCAAAACGGGCAGGTTCGGCAAAATCTCCGTCGAATTCGCTCCCCCCACAGCTGCCTAGACTGAGCTGGTTGGTTCGCGTGAGTGAACCGAGAGAGATCGGTGGACAGCGAATGCAGGAGTTTTTGGTGCGCCGGGCACGCACCACCGATGTGCCCCGAATCCAGGCGCTCGTGGCGCCGCTGGTGCAGGAGCGCATTCTGCTCGGCAAGGAAAGCGTCGTCTTCTATGAGGCGGTGCAGGAATTCCGGGTGGTCGAGGATGCCGACGGCACTCTGATCGGCTGCGGCGCCCTGCACGTGATGTGGGAGGACCTGGGCGAGGTGCGCACCCTCGCCGTGACCGCCGACCGGCTCGGCCACGGCGTCGGCCACGCGCTGATGGACCGGCTCGAAGCGGATGCTCGCGAGCTCGGGCTCAGCCGCCTCTTCTGCCTGACCTTCGAGGTGCCATTTTTCGCCCGGCACGGCTTCACCGACATGGGCTCCGAAACGGTCGACCCGCAAGTGTACGCCGAGCTCGTGCGCTCGCACGATGAGGGTGTCGCCGAGTTCCTCGACCTGGCCCGGGTCAAGCCGAACACGCTCGGCAACACCCGGATGGTCAAGCGGCTCGACTGACCGTCTGAAAGCTGACCGCAGTGGGCAGAAGACAGCGAGAGACTACCCGTTCAGGTGCCGCTCAGGTGAGGGTAGTTCTGGAGATTTCTGCTCATCCGAGCGAAACGCTCAAATTCACTGATTGTTACTTCGCAGGTAGCGCACTGGCAACACCGCGTCCGTAGCATGGCGATCACTGTCGATCGTTAATAGCTGAGGAAAACTATGTCGCCTGCACCGAACAGCCGTCTGAAACTGGCTTTTTCTGCTCTACTCGGAGTGGGGCTGGTCGCCAGCCCCCTGGTGGCCCTGCCCGCCTTCGCCGACGTCGGCGGCACCGGGGTCGTGATCAACGAGGCCTACCTGAACGGCGGCAGCACGGGAGCGACCTACCTCAACAAGTTCGTCGAGCTCTACAACCCCACGGACGCTGCCGTCTCCCTCGACGGCACCTCGCTGCAGTATCGGTCGGCCACAGGCGCGGCGAACCCGTCCGGCACGCTTGCACTGAGCGGCTCGATCCCCGCCAAGGGGTACTACCTGGTGCAGGGAACGGCCAACTCGACCAGCGGCGCGGCGCTGCCCACCCCCAACGCCACCCTCGGCTTCTCTTTCGGCGGCGGAGGCGGAACCCTCTTCCTCGCCAGCCAGGCCACGCAGCTGACGGCCCCGGCCACGGGATCCCTCCTCAATGCCCCGGGCGTCATCGACCTACTCGGCTACGGCACGTCGCTCACGTTCGAGACCACGGTGGCGTCCGCCGCATCCGTCACCACCGCGCTCACCCGCGCCACGGGCCTCGACACTGACGTCAACTCGGCCGACTTCATCGTCGCGGCTCCCACCCCGACGAACGCCGCAGGCGAGGCCGCGGCGACCCCGGTCGACCCGACCGCGACGCCCACCCCGACGCCCACCGCGACGACTCCGCCCGTGCCTGCCGCCGCCCTTGCGATCAACGAGATCCAGGGCTCCACGGATGCCGGCGCCCAGACCGGCAAGGTCGTCACGACGACCGGCGTCGTCACCGCCACATATCCCACGGGCGGTTTCAAAGGCTTTTACTTGCAGACCCCCGGCACCGGTGGCGCGGTCGACCTGACCACGCACACCGCGTCCGACGGCCTCTTCGTCTACACGAACGCACTGGCCGCCCCGGTCACGGCAGGCGACTACGTCTCCGTCACCGGCACCGCGAGCGAGTTCTTCGGCCTCACCCAGATCACGATCACCGCGCTCAGCGACGTGACCGCGTTGGACAAGGCCGGGATCGTCGGCCCGGTGCCGGCCACGGTCGGCCTCCCGTCAACGGATGCCGCACGTGAGTCTCTCGAGGGCATGCTCGTCTCCCCGCAGGGCGACTTCACCGTCACCAACAACTACGCGACCAACCAGTACGGCGAGATCGGCCTCGCGGCCGGAACCACCCCGCTCGTCGGCCCGACCGTCACCGCCCGCCCGGGAACGGACGCGTACACCGCGGCCGTCGCCGGCAATAAGGCGCGCGCGGTCACCCTCGACGACGGCGCCACCACCAACTTCTTGTCCAGCATCAACAAGGACAAGCCCGTCCCCTACCTTTCGACGACCAGCCCGGTGCGCATCGGCGCGGCCGTCACGTTCGCGACGCCGGTCATCCTCGACTTCCGCAACAGTGCCTGGAAGTTCCAGCCGACCACCGAACTGGTGCCTGCGACCGCCGCAGCCGTGCAGCCCGCAACCTTCGCCGACACCCGCACCGCGGCACCTCGATCGGTGGGCGGCGACATCCGTCTGGCCACCTTCAACGTGCTCAACTACTTCGCCACCACCGGGGACTCGATCACCGGCTGCAGCTACTACACCGACCGGGCCGGCACGCCGATCACGGTCAACAGCGGATGCGACGCCCGCGGCGCGGCCACCCAGGTCAGCTTCGAGCGCCAGCAGGCAAAGATCGTCTCGGCGATCAACGCCCTCGACGCCCACGTCATCACGCTGGAAGAGATCGAGAACTCGGCCCGCTTCGGCAAGGACCGCGACTTCGCCCTCGCCAACCTCGTCACCGCCCTGAACACCGACGCGGGCAGCCCGGTTTGGGCGTTCGTACCCTCACCGGCCGCCCTCCCCGCCAGCGAAGATGTCATCCGCACCGCATTCATCTACAAGACCGCCGCGGTCGAAACCGTCGGCGGATCGACCATCTTCGACGACGCCGCGTTCGTGAACGCCCGCCAGCCGCTCGCCCAGGCGTTCCAGTTGGTCGGCGACGCCGGCAGCAGCTTCCTCGCGATCGTCAACCACTTCAAGTCGAAGGGTTCCGGAACCGGCGCCGACGCCAACACCGGCGACGGCCAGGGAGCCTCGAACCTGTCCCGCGTGAACCAGGCGACCGCGCTCGTCAAGTTCGCCGACACGCTGA
The DNA here is from genome assembly GCF_004403415.1 of Cryobacterium sandaracinum. NCBI lineage: Bacteria > Bacillati > Actinomycetota > Actinomycetes > Micrococcales > Microbacteriaceae > Cryobacterium > Cryobacterium sandaracinum. The sequence goes on along the minus strand of NZ_SOGO01000016.1, from coordinate 54,245 downwards.
AGACCAGTACCGGCATCGCGCGCGTCTTCCTCACCGGTGACTTCAACGCCTACGACCAGGAAGACCCGATCAAGGTCATCACCGACGCGGGCTACCTCAGCCAGGAGGCCAAGACCGGCGAGTACACCTACGCGTTCGGTGGCACCGTCGGCTCGCTCGACCACGTGTTCGCGTCACCCGAGGCAAATGCCGCGGTCACCGATGTGGACGTCTGGAACATCAACTCGGTCGAGTCCGTTGCGCTCGAGTACAGCCGCTACAACAACAACGTCACCGACTTCTACGTGGCCGACGCGTTCCGCTCGTCGGACCACGACCCGGCGATCGTCGGGTTGGACCTCGCCAGCCCCACCGACGTCGACATCAACCTGCTCAACATCAACGACTTCCACGGGCGCATCGACGGCAACACGGTGAAGTTCGCCGGAACGATCGAGCAGCTCCGCGCGGAATACGGAGACGCGTCCACTTTGTTCCTCTCCGACGGTGACAACATCGGCGCCTCCCTGTTCGCCTCGGCGTCGCAGGGCGACAGGCCCACCATAGACGTGCTGAACGCGCTCGGCCTCAAGACCTCGGCCGTGGGCAACCACGAGTTCGACCAGGGCTTCGCCGACCTCACCGGGCGCGTCGCCGACGCCGCCGACTTCGACTACCTCGGCGCGAACGTCTACCTGCTCGGAACGACGACCCCGGCGATGCAGGAATATGCGATCTTCGACGTCGACGGCGTCTCGGTCGGTGTGATCGGCGCCGTCACCAAGGAGACCCCGGCGCTGGTGTCGCCGAACGGGATCGCCAGCCTGAGCTTCGGTGACCCGGTAGCCGCGGTCAACCGGGTCTCGGCCCAGCTCACCGACGGTGACCCGGCCAACGGCGAAGCCGACGTGCTGATCGCCGAGTACCACGAGGGTGCCAGCGCCGGAACGCCGGACAACGCGACCCTCGAGCAGGAACTCGCCCTCACCGACAGTGCGTTCGCAGTGATCGTCACGCAGACCTCAGCCGAAGTCGACGCGATCTTCACCGGCCACACGCACAAGCAATACGCGTGGAACGCACAGCTGCCCGGTGCGCCCGCCGGCATCACCCGCCCGGTGCTTCAGACCGGCAACTACGGTGAGAACATCGGCCAGGTCGTGCTGAACTACGACATTGCCTCCGGTGACACCACGACCGTGAAGAACCAGAACGTCAAGCGCTCGGTCACCGCCGACGCCACCCTGGTCGCCGCCTACCCGCGGGTCGCCTTGGTGAAGACAATCACGGATGCCGCGCTCGCCCAGGCGGCCGTCATCGGCAACCAGCCGATCGGCTCCGTCACCGCCGACATCACCCGCGCCTGCCTCGGTGGCACCGCACCGTGCGCGGAGAACCGGGCCGCACCATCGGCGATGGGCACCTTGGTGGCCAACTCGCTGCGCGAATCGCTGGCTGACCCGCTCAAGGGCGGCGCCGAAATCGGCGTGGTCAACCCCGGCGGCATGCGCGCCGAGCTGCTACTCGCACCGGACGGCGTCGTCACCTACGCCGAGGCCAACGCGGTGCTGCCGTTCCTGAACAACCTGTGGACGACCAGCCTCACCGGGGCCCAGTTCAAGACGGTTCTGGAGCAGCAGTGGCAGCGTGACGCGGCCGGCAACATTCCGAGCCGTCCATACCTGCAGCTGGGCCTCTCCGACAACGTCAACTACACGTTCGACGCGAGCCGGACCGAGGGTGACCGCATTACGGGCATCTGGATCAACGGCTCGGCAATCGACCCGGCGCGCTCCTACCGGGTGGGCTCGTTCAACTTCTTGCTCACCGGAGGCGACAACTTTCGGGAGTTCAAGAACGGAACGGGCACGCGCGACTCCGGTCTCGTCGACCGGGACGCGTGGATCTCCTACATCACGGCCAAGAGCCCGCTGACGCCGTCGTTCGCCACCCGCCAGGCCAGTGTCACGGGTGTCCCGACCGTGGCGGTCGAGCGCGGCGCCTCGGTCACGTTCACCGTGGGCAACCTGAACCTGAGCTCGCTCGGCGCGCCGAAGAACACGGCAATGTCGTTGGTCTGGGCCGGCAGCAGTGCCGGACTGGGAACGGCAGCCGTTGACGCAACGGGTGCGGCGACGGTCACCGTCACGGTGCCGCAGGATGCCGCGGCGAACAGCGTGCTCGAACTCACCACCACGGAGTCAGGCACGATCGTGCGGGTGCCGATCACGGTCGTTGTGCCGGTTCCGCCGACGACTGAACCGGTCGCCGCCAGCCCGAAGGCGCTGACCAAGGCACTCAAGAACGCGATCGTCACGGACGCGGCCACGTATGCCGCGGGTGCCCCGGTCACGGTCGACGTCGGAGTGGCGCGTGCCGGTGAGTTCGTCTCCGTATCGCTGCAGTCCAAGCCAGTGGAGAACCTGGGCGGCTGGCTGCTGGTGAACGCGCAGGGTGAGGTCAGAACGACCCTGCCGGCCGACACCCGTGCGGGCAAGTACAAGCTGGTCGTGCAGGACGAGAATGATAACGTGCTCGGCTGGACCGAGATCAGGGTCGACAAGGCGCCGCGCGGCCGGTAGTACCGCCCGGAGCAAACCGGACCGGCGCGGAACCGAGCCTCTCGAGGTCGGCCGCGCCGGTTCGGCGTTTCCCGCCCGACACGCGCATGACACGCACAGCATTGCCGGCGGCGCCGGTATACCTCGCTAGCCTTGGGTAATGTCGACGATCAAACATCCGGTCGGCCCCCAGTCCAGCAAGGTGTACTGGCGCCGTCGTCTCGTGGTGGGCCTCGGCCTGCTCATCGTGCTCGCCCTCCTCATCCTGGTCATCTCGTCCATCGTGCGCCCGGCCGCCGGCACCGGTGTGCCCGACAGCACTCCGGCGCCCGCGGCCGAGGCGGCCGGAGCGGAGGTCTCCGCCTCCGACCCGGCGGCCGACCCGGCCGCGTGCGACCCCGCATCCGTGCAGATCGAAGCGACCACCGACGCGGTCAGCTACGAACCGGGGGCGCAGCCGATGCTCTCGCTCAGCGTCACCAACATCGGCGACGTGCCGTGCGTGCTGAACGCGGGCACGGCGACGCAGGTGTTCACGGTGTCGAGCGGCACGGATGTCTACTGGACGTCGACCGACTGCCAGCAGGAGCCAGGCGACGCCGACGTCAGCCTGCAGCCGGGTGAACCCGTGAGTTCCGGCGAAGCGATCGCCTGGGACCGCACCCGTTCGAACCCGGACACCTGCGGCGAAGCCAGCCGCGATGCCGCGCCGGCCGGCGGAGCGGCCTACAACCTGACCGTGAGCGTCGACGGCATCGAGTCGGTGAACCCGAAGCAGTTCTTCCTCTCCTGATACCGGCCCGGCCGCCGTTCGCTCGTGGCGTGCCCCCCAAGGGTCGGATTCGGCGTGTCACTACCGCGCCAACTGGTTGAATGGAAGCCGTGACTGACGCTACTCCACCGACGCATTCCCCTGCCCTCGCTGCCGCTCTGGCCGCCCAGGATGTGGTCGCTGTGGCCTATGCCCTGCGCAACGATGTGATGATCGTGCCGCAGCTGGTCGTCAACGGGCAGGCGGAACAGGTGCGGGTCTTCGGCCGTGAAGGCACCGACCGCCGGATGCTGCTGCTCTTCTCCTCCGCCGAGAACTACGCCCGCATGGTTCCCGACGAGATCGATCCGCAGATCATGGTCGGTGACGCACAGTGGCTTCGCGAATTCCTCACCGTGCACCAGCAGGTGCTCGAGATGGTGTTCTTCGACGTCGCCGGTCCCCATGTCATGCAGGCCGCACCGGCGGACCTGATGCGCGCCCTCGGCCCGCTGCCCGGCGAGGAAGAAACCGGCACGAGCGAACCCGGCGGGTAGCGCCCGACTGACCCCCTCAGGCTGGGGGTCCCCAGACCCCCGGCCGCGGAGTCGGCCCGCGCTAGGCTGGCGCTAGACAGTGTTCGGCCCGCTCCCGAAGCGGAATCCGACGGACTTTTCACGGTCAGCATTCAGCCTGTCAGGGAGCAGGTCAATGTGGTGGGGACCGAACAGGGTCTGACCGACGCCCGCCTCGCGGGCGTCGAGCGACAGTACTGGATCGACCGCAATGTCGCCCTCCAGGACGCCGAGGCCTGGCTCGCCGAGTTCGGCGACGGGGAGCACGGAGCGACTGCGCGACGGCTGCAGGTTGTCGTCGCGGCTGTGCGCATCCGTCGCGGCGACCCGAGTCAGAGCGCCGTTGACGTGCAACAGATCCTGAGCTGGGCGGAGCAGCACGGCGAGCTCGCCCTGCAGTCGCGCTGTCACGACGTGCTCGGTTCCGTGTTCGAGATGGTGGGCGACCGCGCCCTGGCCCTGGAACACGCCGTCGCCGCGAACGACCTGCTCGAGGAGTCGGAGGTTCCACTCATGCGTGCAGCCGCCCGCAAGTGCCTGGCCGACGCGCTCGGCTCGGCCGGGTCCCTCGACGAGGCGCGCCGCCGCTACGACGATGCCCTCCGCCTCGTGATCGATGACCCCGAGACCATCATCCGCTACAACATCCTGAACAATCTCGCCTACACCGAATACCTGGCCCACAACCAGGTCGAGGCCCTCGCGGCCGTGGAACAGCTGATCGGCCTGTCCGAGGTGGGCGACCGACAGATCGGCATGTACGCCCTCGACACGGTCGCGCGCGTCTACCTGACGGCGGGGCGGCTGGACGAGGCGGAAGCGAAGCTGCTGCCGGCTATGGACCCGGCCGTGGGCAACCTGCATCCCGACGGGTCCGCAGTGGCCCTGGTCACGCTGGCCGAGATCTATCGCACGCAGGGCAATCTGGCCCGAGCGCAGACCGTCATCGACCGGTGCCGCGAGCTGTCCCAGCGGTTCGGGCTCACCCGCTGGTCGACGGAAGCGGCAAGGGAGCAGGCCGAGATCCATGCGGCCAACGGCGATTTTCGCGCCGCGTTCGAGGCGTACCGGCACTTCCACGAACAGTCCGAGGCGCTCGGTGCGAGCGAGAACGAGTCGCGCGGGCGCATCCTCGAGGCCATGTTCCAGACCGCGGAGTCCCGCCGAGAGAGCGAGCGGTACCGAGAGCTGGCTGAGCGCGATCCGCTCACCGGGCTGCACAACCGCCGGTTCGTCGACGAACACCTCAGCGCCGCGCTGATGCGCCTGCGCGAGGGTGGGCCGAGCGTGGCCATCGCCATGGTCGACCTCGATCACTTCAAGCGCATCAACGACACGCTGTCGCATGAGGTCGGCGACACTGTGCTCCGCGAGGTGGGCAGCATCCTGATCGCCGCTGCGGCATCCGCGGCCGACGGCATCGCCGCACGCCTGGGCGGCGAGGAATTCCTGCTGATCATGCCGGGGATTGACGCCACCGAGGCGCACCGGCGTTTCGAGGCGGTCTGCCGCTCGATCGCTGATCACGACTGGTCGCCGATCACCGGCGCCCTGCCGGTGACCGCGAGTCTCGGGATTGCCCTGGCGCCTGCCGACGGCCAGCAGAGCTCGGACCTGCTGCGCGCCGCCGATGTGCGTCTGTACGTGGCCAAACGCGACGGTCGCAATCGGGTCGTTCACGCCGCCATCGTCTCCACGTCGACCCCGGAGGCGGAACTGCTCGAGGCCCGATGATCACGGTGGGTCGGGCTTCCCGCTGGTCGAGCGCCCGGTGGTTGAGCTTGTCGAGACCCCGGTGACCCGAACCTGCCGCTCGCCCGGGACATCCGTGGCGGTCCGCGCCGGATGCTCCCTGCTAGAACGCGCGGTCGAGCTCGGCGTCCCGTGCGGACTGGCCGGTCGCGATCGCCGCAGCGACCGCGGTGCCGATCGCGCCGGCCTCGGCATCGAGTCGGATGGTGAAGCCGAGCCGGGCGGCCTCGGCTGCGCGCAGCTTGGCCGCTGACACCGGTCGCACCTCGCCGGCGAGGCTGATCTCGCCGAACGCCACGGCCCCTTGAGCGATCGGCTTGTCCTTGAACGCGGACGCGATGGCGAGGGCGATGGCGAGGTCGGCGGCCGGTTCGGTGAGACGGATGCCGCCTACGGTCGACACGTAGACATCCATGCTGCCCAGCCCCGACAGGCTCGCCCGGCGCTCGAGCACCGCGAGGAGCATCGCCACCCGTGAGGAGTCCACCCCGTTGGTGACGCGGCGGGGGTTCGGGGCCTGGGTCTTGATCACCAGAGCCTGCACTTCGACCGGCATCGCCCGGCGGCCCTCGAGTGCCACCGTGACGCAGGTGCCGGACACGGGGGTGGAGCCGCGGCTGAGGAACAGCGCGCTCGGGTCGGGCACCTCGGCGATGCCGTCGCCGGTCATCTCGAAGCAGCCCACCTCGTCGGTCGAGCCGAACCGGTTCTTGAGCGCCCGCACGAAGCGCAGCGCGCTCTGCCGGTCGCCCTCGAACTGGCACACTACGTCGACAAGGTGTTCGAGCAGGCGGGGACCGGCGATCGAGCCGTCTTTGGTGACGTGCCCGACGAGCAGGATGGGCAGGTTGCGGTCTTTGGCCACCCGGATCAGCGTGGAGGCCACCTCCCGCACCTGGCTGGGCATGCCCGCGAGGCCGTCGGAGAGCGAGCTGGCCACCGTCTGCACCGAGTCGACGATGACGAGGTTGGGTTGAATGGCGTCGATCTGGCCGAGGATGGTGGCCAGGTCGGTCTCGGCGGCGATGTACAGCTCGGGTTGCAGCGCCCCGGTGCGCTCGGCGCGCAACCGCACCTGGCTGACCGATTCCTCGGCGCTGACGTAGAGCACGCGGGACTTGGCGGCCGCTGCCTTGGAGGCCACCTCGAGCAGCAGTGTCGACTTGCCGACGCCGGGCTCGCCGCTGAGCAGGATGACCGAGCCAGGCACGATGCCGCCACCCAGCACCCGGTCGAACTCGGCGATGCCGGTAGGCCAGTGCGAGACGGCCGTGGTGTCGACGTGAGTGATCGGGCGGGCGACGCCCGCGCCGGTGACGCTGGCCGGCTTGAGCGCGCGGGCCAGGCTCGCCTTCTCGGTGGTGTCCACCACGGTGCCCCACTGCTGGCATTCGCCGCAGCGGCCTGCCCACTTCAGGGTGGTCCAGCCACACTCGGTGCAACGGAAGGAGGAAACGGGTCTGGCCATTCTGCGAGCCTAGCTCGGGCCGCTGACACCACCCGATTCCGAAGTGTTCGCCACCGGAGTCGACGCGGGTTCCGGCGTGGGGGAGGGCCGGCTGGCCGGCACGGCCGAGGGCAGGCCGGCAGGCGCGTTGGGGGCATTCGGCCCGGCCAGGTCGGCAGGCCGGATGCCCCGCACCAGATGAGCGCTCAGCGCCGGAACGAACGCCTCGGCCCAGGCCCGGTAGCCGCGGTTATTGGGGTGGAACAGGTCGCCCGCGACGTGCGTGGCGACGCTGCGCAGCCCGAGCCGCTTCGTCGTGGCGTGGAGCGGCACCACGCGTAGCTGGTACTCCGCGGCCACCTGGCGGATGATGCGGTTGGCGACGGCGACCATCCGTTCGTTGCGGGGCAGGTGGAAGCAGGGCAGGTCGGCGACCAGGGCGTGCGGGGGCAGCGCCGCGCAGACCTGCCGGATGCCGGCCTCGAAGACGGCGGTGTCCCAGAGGGCGATGTCGTTGGCGCCGATCGCGACCGTGACGATGTCCGGGGTGAGCTTCGCGAACGTGGGCAGCTGGTCGCGCACAGCCATTTCGACGGTGGCGCCCGACACGCTCAGGTTCACCACGCGCACCGAGCGGCCGGTGGAGAGACGGATGTGGTCGGTCAGGATTCCGACATAGCCGCGGTGCGGGGAACTCGCCCCGATCCCCTGCGCGGCACTGTCTCCGATGACGGCGTAGATCAGCTCGCCCTTGTCTTTCGCGCGGGCGCGCCACCAGAGAGAGTGCACCGGCAGGGTCTCATTGAGAATCACCGAGCTCTCGGCGATGCGACGCTGGAAGCCCCGGTAATTGACCACGGCGGCGGCGCCGAGGCCGGCCGCTGTGGCCAGGGTTCCGGCAGTGAGGGCAAGGGAACGGAGCCTGTGGTTCACGGTGATCACCCGGTGAGAATACCGCTTCGTGCTGGGTTCTCGTCGTTCAGGGCCGTTCGGGGCCGTTCAGGGCCGTTCAGACACGGATGTTCGCCGCCGCGATTCGCGCAAGGCCCCCGATTTCAACTAAACTCTCCCTCGGTACCGTGTCCGAGCGGCCGAAGGTGCAACTCTCGAAAAGTTGTGTGGGGGAGACTCCACCGTGGGTTCAAATCCCACCGGTACCGCCACAGGGGTTATTCTTGGAACTGGTTGATTCTGTTCCTAGAACTCGTCCCAAAACGAATGGCCTCCGAGATTTCGGAGGTCATTTGTCGTTTCCGGCGTGGGTGGCGCGTGGTTTCCCGCTCATGCGGGCTGGTGGGCGCGGATTAAATGACAACGCACGGCCAGGGATGCCCGAGAGGCCGTTTTTCGGCGCTGCGGATTGTCCTGGTCGTGCGGTGGAGTGATGAGTGGCGGCGTCGGTGTGCGCGGTTAGGTTCGGAGCGGCGGGTCGAGTTCCTCGCCGGCCGGGGCGCCGGGGAGCACCTTGAGTGGCCACTTCGCTTTGTAGTTGGATATGCCTTCGCGGTCACGGCGGCGCGTCTTCCGCAGGGGCCCCAAGTTCTGACCGGTCGTGTTGCTCTTGGACGTTCGGGTTTCGCGGTCAGTGAGGAAGGTAACGATTTTTCTGATGTTGGCCGACACGAGCAGCATGGTCGCCATGATCTGGTGTGCGGCGAATCCGCGGATTCGGCGGCGTGCTGGAGTGTCAACTGCTTCGTGTCCGACGTCTTTCACGTAGGCGTGGTAGCTCTCGTCGGTGTTGCGGCCGATGCGGTACGCGTCGCTCCATTCCTTCGACTGGTACCGGAAGAGTTGTGCGTCGCGGATGCCGTCTTCGGGTCCAAAGTCCACCGAGGTCTGCGTGCAGATTAAATCGGGGGCCTCTGGAACATTGCCCTTAAGAACGGCGATGCGGATTTTATCGGTCGCGTTGCGGTGGAGTTCGCGTAGGGGGCATTCCAAGGTCGCGTTCGGACCGACGGCGGGGCACATCATCGGTGTGTGCCCCCGTGCGTCAGGTTTCTCCTTGGGGCGGAGCTCGAAGGCCGTTCGTTCGTCGAGCCGTTTCCGGTAGGTGTCGTCGTCTATCGTGTGGGCTTCTGCATCGACCGAGGCGTTGAGGAGATCCTCTGGGGTCCCGGCGCAGTAGTGGCGGCCTTCGACCTGCTTGGCACCGGCTTTGCCTCCCTTGACTCCCAACCCGGTCTTCTTGTAGTCGGTGATGACAGACCACCCCATTTCCTTGACTGGGATGTGCAGGGATTCGGGTGAGAGGGTCGCGAAGTAGAGGCGGTCGGCGACGACGGTTCCGGGGGTGTGGCCACGGTCAGCAATGGACTGGAGGACCCGCACGGTTTCACTGGCGACGTGCTGAGTGCCCGGCAGACTCATTGAGAATCCGAGGGCGATGTTGGGGAATTCGGCCTGGTTGACGGGGCGATTGGGTACCAGAACGGCGATGCTGGCAGCCCGACCCCACACGAAGTCCTTGTCTGGTTTGCTTGCCGGACCTGACTCCTCGCGTCTTTCCGCGTTAATCGGGTACCAGCCGGAGTCCTGTTCGAGGACGAGCTTGTCCGAGTAGTTCTTGCCGGTTTTTGGGTTGACCCTCAGCTCCAGGCCGGTTTCCTTGTCGACAGGGGAGCGCCCCCGCGGGCTGGCTGCGACCATGGGAGTCTGGTCAATTCCGACAGTGGTGTGCTGATTGATGAGCCTCCGCACATCGCGCGGTAGGAGCCGAAACGTCATTTCCAGGAGCGAGTCGGAAAACCAGTTGAGCCGTTCCCGTCCCTGCGCGACGACCTCCGGGTCGCGCAGCTCGACGATTCGGTCACGCTGAGATCGGTTGGTGAGTCTGTAGAGCGGGGTATCGGGGTAAGGGTCCATGAGAGCTTTCATGCGGTGGAATGCGTTCCACGCGGTGTTGTACCAGCGCCTCGCCTCCGTGCGTCCTCTCGCCGTCCCGGACAAGTTGGCGGGGAGACCAAGGAAGACACGCGCTTCCTTGGTCAGGCGACGATGCAGGACGGCTCCCATCTCCGTGGCCCAAAGGGGGGTGTGCTCGCGTGCGAGGAGGAGCAGGACGATGAGGATGACGCGGTCATCAATCTTCGGGGGGCGTCCGCCGGGATGCCTGCCTTGGCGGGCTTCCTGACGCCACGTGGCGAGTTGCTCCAGCATCTTGGAACCGTCGATCATCGTGGCGGCTCGGCGTACGTCATCGAGGTCAAACTTGGATGTCCGGCCCGAGGTGGTCCCAATGGCGTCGTCGAGGAGATGCTCGAACGCGGTGCTCTCCTGCACCTCGTCGTGCACCTCGAGGGCGCCGTCCGTGATGCCGCTCATCGAGTCGGCTCCGCTCCGGAGATGAGGTGGCGGACTTCGACCATGTCATCTGGAGTCATGGCCCGCACGTAGGGCGCGAGCGAGGTTGGACTTGCCAGTCCGGCTAGCTCCAGCAGGATGTCTAGTCTGAGGCCGGCGTTGAGGTGCCGCACAATCCAGGTGGCGCGGAGCCTGGTCGCTGATGGCGTGGGTTCATCTGGGGCATCGATGCCGAACTGGTGGATCACGCGGGCCGGGTATTCGGGCAGACGGTAGCCGGCGAACAGCCACTCGCCGGGCTCGCGGCCATTGATGCCCGTAGCGAGGGCGCGGCGCCACTCGACGCGGAGCGGGACCGTGCGAGGGTGGTTGCCGCGCACGCTGACCAAAAGGTCGTCGCCGTCGGTGCTGACGTCGCTGACGCGTGCGAGGGCGATCTCTTCGGCACGCATGCCGGCTCCGGCGCCGAGCGCGAGGAGGACGTGTGCGTTCATTCGTCGCTCCTCGTTCGTGCGTCGCGCGGCAGAGCTTCGGAAGGTGATGAGATCCCGGTTGGCGTAGGGGCGCACCGAGGCTGGGTGCTTCCGGGTCTGACGGTCGGGCGTGGCGGCGGTGAAGTGCGTGACGAGGCTGTTGAGACGTTGCGCGGTCTGCTGCTGGTAGGTCTCGGCACGGGCAGGCATGACCTCGTGCACGAATCGGCGAATGAGCGCGGGCCGGAAGGCGGCTGCGGGATCCAGGTTCGCTGCCGCTGTCTGCCACAGCCAGTGGGCAAACTTCGCGGTCGCTGCAAGATAGTTCCGTGCAACACCACGAGTTTGGAGCCCGAGGCTCGTCACACTGTCGCGAACGAAGGATTCAATCGCCGTCCAGTGCGCGGCCGGCATCACGGCCACGTAATTGTCGATGACGCGCTGCACCGCCGGCGGGCTGACGGCGTTCATGCTTGGCCACCGCAGGGCTGAGCGCTGGACGGGAGGCCGCCGGATGGTCGGGTGACGGGGAATGTGTGCTGGGGGATGCTCATACAGGTTGGACATGCGGAGAATCTGGGCCGTCTCACCAGTGGATGCCCTTTTAGGGCACGGCGCCCGGTAGCGTAGACGTCCGTGACCAACCCACGTTTTCTCCCGCGAGCCTCCTGTGAGCCGACGACGAACTTCGGCACAGCGCGCCCCTTGAAGTGGAAGAGTCCTCGAGGGATGTCGGAGAGTGCGCTTGACCAGCTGGGGACGGCCATACGTCAGCACGCGCATGCCCTGCAGGTCCGAGCCGCCCTCGCAGCGGACGGTGTGACCATCGCGTCCTATGCGAAAGAGAACGGCCTCGACGAAACCCGCTTGGGGCGGATCCTTCGAGGCGACGTGATCATGAGGGTTGAAGACATGGTCAACGCGGAACGCAACCTCAAGCTGCGGGAACGACGCGCTGGCGCCGGAGAAAGTCCGGCCCAGCGCTGACGCGTCAACGCGGCGTGGCGACCGCATCTCGGAGCACGTTCCGGCAGTACCGGACCTCGGGTTCCCGGACAAACTTGAAGAACCGGTCCAGGGCTTCGGGCGAGTGCAGCCCGGCTGCTCGCATCAACGGAACGAGCGGGGTGCCGGCTTCCAGGTGCTGCACGATCCAGGTCGCGTGCATCCTCCGGGCCTGCAACTGGATCTTGCCTTCCGCCCGTGAGACGAAGTCCGTGATCAGATTCCGGTTGCCACCGGCGTGCTGCTCGCGGAACGCCCACGCCTCGTCCTGACATGCGCCCACTCGTTCAACGAGGGCCCGTTCCCATTCACGCAGCACGGGAACCACGCGGGCTCGCTCGCCACGCACCGTGATGAGTACGCCGTCGTCGTCGGCTCTGATGTCTCCAATCGTGAGGTTGACGATCTCTCGTCCTGCCAGGCCGGCGCCGAGTCCGAGGGCGAGTAGCGCCTCCGCGTTCGACCTCCTTTCGGCAGTGCTCTGGGCGATTGCCCAACTCTTTAGGGTCACCACCTCCCTGGCGGTGTACGGCGCCGACGGATCCGATCCGCCCAGCGGTCGCAAGACCGGTGGTGCCGCCGGGTCGAGCAGCGCCGCCGAGATCCGGAGGAGCCGGGAGCGCAGGGTGTTTCGGCTTGCCTTGCTCCCGTATTGCGTCAGGCCGACGGCAATGAAGCGCTCGATTGTGCGAACGGCAAATATCACGTTGCGTTCGAGGGGCATGGCGGCCGTCTGCCACGCCCACAAGGTCAGCGGGGTCGCCGCAGCGTACAGTTCCCTCTCGGAGTAGACCGTCCCCGGTGCGGCGTCAACGACAGCGGCGCGCACAAAATCCCCGATGTGGTGCCAATACCCTGCGTCTATCTGGGGCAAGTAGGCCTGTTCGCCTTCGTGGGTCATCGGGCACCCTTCCTCGTGCAGCCGATTTGCTGCAGCACACCTGGTTCACGTGCACCGTGGACTGACTGCTGCTTCTGAGCGGCGGTTTGAGGCTCTCTGAACCTCGCGGGGTCGACCTTCGTGGGCCCAGCCTCAGTCAGGCACGACACCGCCGGCTCCGGGAAGATCAGCACGGCTTATAGCTTCTATCGCGGCCACGATTGACGTGTTGGCCCAGAAGTAGTCGATCACTTCGTCCCACCCGTCGGTGTACATCGTCCATCGGCCGCGGTCACCGACCCGGAGAGCGTCGATCGACCGTAGCGGTCTGGCCCGGTCGTTGATCGTCGGTGGGGCGTTCACACCGGGGACACGCGTCACCGTACCGAGGTCCAGGTCAAAATAATGGCGACTGTCCCGCGTTACGACGCGCCACGCGCCACCTTCATCTCCGCGGAGTTCGTTCACGCGGATTGGTTCACTTTCCGGGTCGGCCATCATCAGTCCTTTCTGGTGCGCGGGTTTCAGGCTCGGCGGGAGCGCCGTTCCGGTAGAGGAATTCGAGCTCGAGGGTGGAAGCATTCAGGATCGCCAAGTCCACGCGGCAGGGGCCGTTCATGTCGAGCACCACCACTCGGGTTGGGTGGGTCTCCCCGGGCAGGGTGAGCTGTTGGTCGCAGAACCGGTGGTAGTGCCCTCCGAGGGTCAGTCGGGGTCGGGTTTGCAGGACCGCACTTCGAAACATGACCCGGCTTGCCCTTGCGTAGGCGATGTCGTTCGGCGAGAAGCCCAGTTCCTGGGCTCGTCTGTCCAGATCGGCCTCGTCCATCAGCGGCGCTTCATGACCGACGAGGATGTCAACACGCTCGGAGCCCAGTCGTCGGAGGTCTGATTCGGTGATCTGCTCTTCGGGCCACCAACTCACGCCCGCCTCACGGAACCGACGATCGATGCTGTTGGCGCCGCCCAGAGCAGCGAGCGTGAACTTCCCGCCGACCTCGGTGCGGTAGCCGCGGGGCAGGTGGCCGACGTTGGCTGCGAGCCACTGGATGCCGTCGGCATCGATGGGATATTCCGAGAGCTTGGGGTGCCAGTCGTGATTGCCGGCCAGGAAGAACATGGTCGACTGGTGCCTAGCGAGAGCTCGGGAGATCTTGTTGAGGTCGATCTGCCAGTTTCTTCCAGGCCACAGGATGCCCCAATCACCCAACTGCAAGATGACGTGCACGCCGCGGTCCGCGAACGTGCGGAAAGCCTGCAGGGCGTGCTCGATGTCCCCGTGCAGGTCGCCCATGACTCCGATCTGGGACGCCATGGACAGGGTCTGCACTTCGTAGGGCGGATACGAGGAGCTGGGGGCCGGGCGGTGCACACGTAGCTGCGGCGTCAAATCGTCGCGCGGGTCGTCATTCGGCGGGGGTGCCTCGCCGGCGTTCATAGCTCTAGCCGGATGCGCGGGATCAGACCGTAGTTGATGTAGCCGCCGACAAATCGCACCGTCTCGATCTCGGCGGCGCTGAGCTCCCGCGGCGGCCGCACCGGTTCGATGGTCACGATGGGAGAGCTGACGTAGCGGCCAGCGATTTGGCTGGCAGACAGCACCGTCACGCGTCTGCCGATCTCGACCGGGCCCATATCGGTGAACCTCAGCCACTGCTGATCACCGGGTAACAGCCGACCAAGCGGGCCAGGCATCCGCTGGTAGGCGCGCAGCCCCCAGTCCACGAGCAGGATCGAGCCGTGCTGGGTGGTCAGCCGGGTGATACCTGACGAGCCCGGCTCCATTGCGGACGGCTCATGTCCGGTGATCATGATTCACCCTTGCCTTCGAGATCGGCGGTTACCCGCTCAATCGCGGTCACGGCGGTGGATCGACGCGTCGTCGCATCCACACCCGGCACGGCCAGATCAATCAGCAACTGCATCGAGCATCCGACCGTGCACTCAACAATCCTCAGCAACCGGACAGCGCACCCATCACGCCGCAGACCGTGTTCCCGCTCGGGATCATCCGCGGCCGGGATCCGGCACATCTCGCACAGGTCTAGATCCAGGAGGTACGTCGAGCCGGACTCAGTGCGAACGGTGAACCGTCCGGTGACCTCGTCCATCAAGGTCCTCATCGAGAGCATGAGCCAACCTCCGTACAGCCGACCCGTCGGGCTTGAGGAGCACGAACCGACCTGGCGGCGGCGGGCGCGGTCGCCACTGGTCTTCGCGCCACGCGAGGGCCCGGAATGCAGTGCGGCTTCTCTGGTTGATCGGGCATTCGCGGGCCTCCGGCTCCTCGCGACAGCTCAGGGTGAACGGTCGGTGTAGGGACGCTAACCGCGTTTCCCCGGCCCGTGAGTCCGTGCAGGAACACACCTTCCGGTACCCCGCGAGACCGGTCCCGCGCATGACCCCTCCGACACCGCACGCCGTGCGGGTCGGAAAGGCGAACCATGCCCGCACAGAACCCCGTGGAGCTGCTCCACGCCGAATACGCGGAGCTTCACCGCCAGCCCGCCTCAACTCTTACTCCGGATCAGCGGCGATCGTTGGTCTTTTTCGGCAGTGAACTGGCGTCCCGTGGCGGCGTCCACATTCCCGCCACCGTGCCTCGGGATGTCGCCGGCTGGATCCGCAACCTCTTCGCTTTGGAGGCCTTTGTTCGCTGTGAGGGCCGTTTGCCGCGTGAAAACCGCCGCCTCCCCGATGGTGTGATCTCCGCCAACGAGAGGCAGCGGGCCAACAGTGTCCGTTCGCAGCGACGCGCATTCGTCGCGGGGCGCCTCTGCGCGTACCAGATGCGTCGGCTCCTCTGCGTCCCCGGCCTCAGCTTCCAGCCACTGGAGCGCGCCTGGCGGGCGAACTTCACCGCGTATGCCCTATTCACGGCAAGCCACGGCGACGCACCGAAACTCCGCAGCACACACGCGACTGAACGAGCCCTCGCCCGATGGGCCGCCAAAGCGCGCCTGGCCTATCGGGCCAACACCCTGTCCCCGGAGCGCGTCAGGACCCTGAACGGTCTGGACTTCTGGACCTGGGGCGCCCCGCGCCGCCGGGACTGAGCACCCCGTGCGGGAATACACTTCCCCCGTTCGCACCCGGCCGGCGGCGAGCAGTGCAGGATCAGACCATGACGGACAACATCGCCAATGACGGGCGCGACGCGAGCGGGACCCAGCGCCGTTCGGACGGAACTCGCTCCGGGGCTACGTCGGAGGGGGCTGGCTCCGCTGCCGGGGCGCCCGATACCTCGCCCCAGCTCGCCCGAGCACGGCGAGCCACAGCGGAGGCCTGGCGGCGTTTGGAGGAGCAGTATGGCCTCCTGACCAGCGATGAAGTAGCCGAGCGACTACGACTCAACCCGCAGAATCGAAACGTGGTGTCCTCGCTGAGGAAGGCCCGCAAGATCATCGGCGTGCGCCGCGGAAGCTCGTACCGCTATCCCGGATTCCAGCTCGACGACCAGTCGATCCTCCCGGTCATCGAGCCGCTTCTCGAGGTCGCGGACACCAACGCCTGGACGAGCGACGATTTGTGCTTGTGGATGCTCGGTCCCAACACTTATTTCGACAGGGAAGACAGACCGGTCGATCACCTTGCAGAACCGGAAGCGGTACTGGCCGCCGCGAAGCTGGCCATGGAGGCCAGGTGGTGACAAGCAGCGGCCAGTCCCATGAGGCGGCCGAGCCCTCGGATCCCGCTCCCGAAGCAGCCGGTCTCGAGAAAGCGAAATCAGGGCCGCATTCCTCCTTGATGGACCGGCATGATCCGGCGACATGGGCATCCCCGGTCGGCCCCTTCTACGACGATGGCGGCGTCATGCACCTGCTCGACCTGTCGCGGGAGGAGTTGGATCAATTGTCATAAGCCGGAGGGATACTTCGAGCGCGAACGCCGGATGGCGCCGCTGTCTACCCGAGGTTTCAATTCGGAGCCGTCCCCGCCCTCCTCAATGACCCATCCCACATAGGCGTAAGCCGGCCGTCTACGGACGCAGATCCGGCGCGAGTCAACCGTGGTTCCAAAGTCTCGGGGGGTTTGGGAACCCTCTTCGGGTCGGCGGGGATCGGCTCACGGGCATGCGGTGGCCCGGCCCTGTCGCCGCGACAAATATAGGCGGCGATCAGGGTAGAGGTCACCGAAGAGAATTCCGTCTGGGGCGGCGATCCCGACCGGACGTTCTGACCGCGCGGTGTGGCCTCCTCTAGGCTTCGCAGAAAGAACGCTCTGGGTCCACGGCCCGGAGGAAACGATGGGGAGAGCTGATGGATGCCAGTGGCCGCATTGACCGGAGCGATGTAGGGGCGAAGGCGTCACGATGAGATCGTCGAATTCGCAAGCACGTCGCGCGGCACACGCAGCGAAAGTTATCGCACGCAGCGCGCAGAGTTCCGGCACGGTCAAGTGCTATGTCGCGCCGTTCGAACACGCCGACGGAACGCCTGACTTCTGTCTCCGAGAGAAGGTGACACGGCGAAGGGTGAGGGTTGTCACCGACCAACAAATGCTTCAGCCCCTCGGGCCAATGGCGAACCTGCTGCAAGACTGTTACGCCCACGGCGGCGGGCTCATCGAGCCTCGAAGCCGTAAGGAGCACATAGCCATCGCTGGCACGATCGTCACTCAAAACCCTCGGGAAATACACGCATGGTTGGACGGCGAGTTTTCCGTGACGGTCGACATCCTGAACGCGGACATCGCCTCTCCACCTGTCTCAGTCTGGTGCTATGTCGAGGAGTACGACGTCGAGGACGAAAAAGTCACCGGCCGAAAGGTCGAGATGTACGGGAAGACCAAAGATCACTTGATCAAGTTCCTTGCCAGCCCGAGCTTCACCGGCGCAGACAAGCACATGCCCAACCTCTACGAGAAGGGCGGTTACCGCGATTACGTGCTCGTTTCTGGCGGGACCACCGTGGACTCGTATGACGTGCTTCTCTTCGAGGACGACGACCAGCTCACCTACCTGCTCGGCCCGACACCGGATACCGCGTATCGGGACGCCTTCCGGATTCTAGAAGAGGAGTCTGCGGCCGCGATGCACGCGCGTACCGCGCGGACCCACTTCGAGGGAGGCCGATACCGCGAGGCCGTGCTCTCGGCCCGTCTCGCAGTAGAAATGGCCTGCGGCGGCGGTGGTCCCGCTGTGAAGCGTCGGCTGGCTGATGCTCCCCAAGCCGTCTCTGCCGCCGCTGAGGCCCTTTACACAACGCGACACGTCGCCGTGCACGAGGGTGGTACACGCGTCGAACAGCCGGACGCGCTGCAAGCGATCAACGCGATGAAACGCATCCGTGACCACCTGGACTCAGAGAGTTCTGCTTGACCGGCCGCTGCGCGGCCGCGGAAGCTAGCGGCCAGCTATCAGGTTCGCGATGGACTGATCCAGGTGAGGGTTCTTTGGATCGAGGCCACTGGAAAACTGCTTCCCCTGCTCTCCCACAAGGCCGTGCTGCCATCCCCGGAAAAGAGTGTGCCACCAGCGCATCACGCTGAGGAGCATCCGCCGGCGACTCGCGACGAGGGTCTCTTCCGTCAGATTCGCCCATCCACCGCATTCCGTGACCGCGCGATGCTCGGCTTCATCCCAGGATGCCCACGGCGGATCGCCCTGAGCCTCCCGACCTCGCAACGCATCGAGATCGCGATACCTGCCCGAAGTTGCTGACCACCGATCCAGCGCGAGCAGAATGTCTCCCCAGTAGGGGTCGGTGAGAACCTCGTCGACGAGACCTCGCACGTAAGGCGCTGCTGTCTGGGACTCGACCAAGCAAATATCGAGTACTCTCGCGTTCAATTCACCAAGCGCGTGCCCAGAAGCTCCTGATCCGAATTTCGGGTCTACCTCTCGATCGTGGCTCTCTTCGTTTAGCCAGAACGTGACCTTGAGGACACGCTCTACCCCTTGTGACAGCTGCGTGAAGGCGCCACCGGGCTGCCGGGCCTGCCACTTCGGGCTCGCAACTTGGTTAAGGCCGAGGGCAAGCAGTTCCGTCGCTGTGGTGAGCTCGCTCGCAAGATGCAGCGCACGCATCACCTGGTCGCTGGGGCGGTTCACCATATGAGCAGACTATCTGCGAAGACCCCTCGCTCGGAGCTTGGCCGCAGATCAATCTGCGGAAGCCGATGGATCACTTGGTAGCGGGAAGGGTCCGTCCAATAACTACATTCACCAGGGCTGCGGAGATCACGAGGGCGAGTTGTTCGACGGCGCGCGCTGATCCGCGAGGCGACCTGACTGGTCGAGAAGCATGTGCAGGACGGTAACGACGCGACCGGTGAAGTAGTCGTACGCGTCCTCAGGTCGTTCGGCGATATGAGTCTCGTGGTGGCGGACGCGGAACCCTCTCTGGGCCAACTGAACTCGGGGCAGTCCTGTTACGCCGGAGGCGTCGTCGGTGATTGTTAGGCCGTAATTCTCACCACGGATGCTTCGCTGTTTGCAGGATTTCGGACGAAGCGACTGGCAGATGGCCCTCTAGAATCGGCCGTATGGCACTCATACATCAGGCCGAGCTGCGGCCGTCGAAGATCGAGCTCATCGAAGGATGGGTGCCGACCCAGCCGTGGTTTGAAGGCGACGCTGGCTCAAGGTTTGTGGGCGTTGGCTCGTTCCGCTTCGATGATCCCGATGGCGAGGTTGGCATCGAAACAATACTCGTCAGGGTCGGTGAGGGGCCGGTACTACAGGTCCCTCTGACCTACCGGGGCGCGCCGCTCGCGGGCGGCGATGCCTGGCTCATCGGCACCATGCAGCATTCCGTTCTGGGCCGACGATGGGTCTACGACGCTATTGGAGATCCCGCTTATCTGGCGGCGGCTGCAACGGCTGCGCTCACGGGTGGCGGCCAAGCCGAGCAGTACATCGAAATAGACGGGGTGAGAGTCCTCCGTGAGTCGACGGTCGACGTCGCTGGTAGCGGCAAGACCGATGGGCCCGCACCGTCGCTACCGCCGGCTGGCACGGTGTCCACACGGTACGAGTTCGGCGCTTCCGCCATAGAAGTGGGTGCCCTGCGAATCGTCGTGGTGCGGCGTCTGGCCTCTCAAGGACCTCAGCTGCACGGCTCGAATGGGCTCGACGCTTTGAACCACCATGGGAAGGCGCACATACTCACTGGCACTTGGACAAACCAGCCGAATCCGCAGACGCTCGTTCAGGCCGAGGCTCTCTGATCACATGCGGCGAGAATGAGCGCGGCCCGCCCGCTCAGGGGCATGATGAGCTGGCTTATTTCATCGATCTGACCACGACGCTGATTTCAGCCCGCACTGAGGGGGAAGGCGGTTTCAAGTGGTCGTTGCAACGATGGGCTGTGCTGGGTTTGAGAGTAGTCGTTGCATGGCTTGGGCGGGGGTGATTCCGCCGAGTGTTTTGCGGGGCCGGTTGTTGAGTTCGGCGGCAACTTCGCGCAGCCGATCGGGTGAGTGCTCGGAGAGGTCGGTGCCTTTCGGGAAGTACTGGCGGAGCAGCCCGTTGGTATTCTCGTTGGTTCCTCGTTGCCAGGGTGAGTGCGGGTCGCAGAAGTAGATGGCCATCTGAGTGGCCAACGTGATCTGGCGGTGCTGGGCGAGCTCGGTTCCCTGGTCCCAGGTCAGAGTTTTGGCCAGCTGCACGGGGAGCGTCTTGATGGCTGCCAGCAGGCCATCGCGGACCGTGATCGCACTGTGGTCGCCGGGGAGGTGGACCAGCATCGTGAATCGGGTTTGACGCTCGATCAGGGTAGCGATCGCGGACCGGCAGTTGGATCCCAAGATCAGATCTCCTTCCCAGTGACCAGGCACGGCCCGGTCGGCGACCTCCGCGGGTCGCTCGCTGATCATGATCATGTCCGGGATCTTGCCCGAGTTCTTCGCGGCCGGTCGTCTCGGACGTCGGATGGCACGGCCGGTTCGCAAGTGTTGGTGCAGGTCAGCGCGCAGGTGGCCGCGGCCTTGCACATGGAGGGCCTGGTAGATCGTCTCGGGGCTCACCCGCATCTCCTGCCGTTCCGGGAACGCCGAAGCCAAGTGATCGCTGATTTGCTCCGGGCTCCATTTCACACACAATTTGGCTTGGACCAAGGATGCCAGTTCCGGATGGTCGAACTTGCTGGCCTTGGGGCGGCGGCCGCGCAGCTCGGCCTGCTTCTGGGCCGCATAGGGCGCATACCTGGTCCGGGCCCGCGGCCCGGACTTGGATCCGCCTCGGGCCAGCTCGCGACTGATCGTCGCAGCCGACCGGCCGACCTGGCCGGCGATGACCCGGATGCTGGCGCCGGTCACGTGCAAATCCGCGATCCGGAGCCGCTCCTCCAGACTCAGGTATCGACCTGACAATTCCGGCTTGGGACGTGGAGCCCGCCCTCCGGATGCTTGGCGCCAACGCCGTCCAGTTCGTCGATTCACCCCCACAGCATCACATGCTGCAGTCAGGGTGAGACCCTGGGCCATCAACACCCAGAATCGCGCCTGCATTTCAACCAACTCATGCTTCAACCACATGGACAACACCTCACAACAAATTGGGTGTTGCAACGACCGGTTGAGCCCGCCGAACCCTTTGCGGGCAATCAGCCTCTCGGCGGCGCCGATTTGGACGGCTGCTCGAGGAACGCGTCGATCGCTCCCCGGAAGGCAGCCGGCTGTTCGACCCACGGGTAGTGACCGCTCCCTTCGATGACCACGCATTCACCTGCGGGGAAGAGGCGTGCCAGCGCGGCCACCGGCAATAATCCGGTGAGGCAGTCCTCGGCTCCGGCAATCACCAACACGGGGGCCAGCACCTGCCCCAGCCGCTCAGCGAGGTCGCGCGGTGGGGGAACACTGAAATACGCCTTCGTGGCGGGCAGACTCCAACGCCCGATGGTCGCATGGGATCGCTCTGTTGCGTCCCAGTTGAAGTATCCGGCCGGCGCTGACTCCTGTTGCCAGGCGTTGAACCCGTCGTCGTCAATCGTCTGGGGCCCCGCTTCCAAAGCTGCGAAAGCGGCTTCGAAAATCGAATCCCCCCGCCGCTTCTCGCTGAGCACGTGGGCATCGGATGGCTCATCGACGAGATAGGCCGCCGGAGGAGTGATCAGCACCAACCTGGCTACGCGGAGCGCGAACTGCGCCGCGTAGGCAATGGCCAATCTCGTTCCCGCCGAGTGAGCCACCAGCACGACGCGATCGAGGCCGAGATGGACACGCAGGTGCTCGATGTCGTCGGCTTGAGCCCAGAACGACCCCCGCTCTTCCTGGTCGGGCGCGGCCGTGAGCCCGACACCTCGTAGGTGGGGCACGATGAGGCGGTGTCGATCGCTGAGCCCGGCCAGATCACCAAGGTAGCTGGGGTGGCGGGCCGCTCCTCCGGCAAGGAGAATAACCGGGCATTTGTCGCCGTCGCTGCCCTTGCGGCGCACGTCATCGTAGTGAAGTGCTGAACCGTCGTAGCTTTCGTAGCTTGGCATCACTCGACGGTACACGGCACACGAAAGGGAACACTCAGTGCGTCATTTTGGGTACCCGGTTACACGTTGCTTCGCCAACTCGTGACCGCAGCCCTGTTGGCTTCGTTGAGCTCCGGGGATGCGAGGAGCGTGACGAGGCCGAGGAGTGCTGAGCGGAATGCGCCCTCTGTTGTCGTGCCGTAGGTCTGGCACAGCGCCTCAATCTCGGGTTCGGCGTTGTTCCGTTTCGATGTTGCTGCCCGAAGATCCGCGAGTCTGACTGTTTCTAGATAGTCGTCCACGATCGCGTCTGGCTCAGTATCAATGGCAGCCAGAAGCAGCATTGCGATGAGTCCGGTTCTATCTCGTCCTCCCATGCAATGAAAGAGAACTCCGCCTTCTGGCGCGCTGGCCAAGGCAGACAGGACTGCGACGCTACGCTCGGGCATCGCGTGGAGGTGCGGCAAGAAGTACAGTGCCGTGCCGCTGAGCCCGTTGCTCCAGAAGTCCTTCCAGAAGTCGGCATCATCGAGGCCGTCCAGATCGACTGTGACAGTGGTCAGCCAGTCGGCTGGGTGTCCTGCGCCTGTTCTCCTGCCTGGCGGAGGTCGATGATGGTGCGGATGCCGGCTTCACGCATCTGGTCCCATCCCGCCGGAGTAACCCAGTCAACATTCTCGGAACGGAAGAAAACGCCCCTGGGAGTCAGTGTTCCATTTTGACGGGGAAGGCCACCGAGATCGCGTGCGTTCACCAAACCTTCGACCCGAAGAGCCCGGCCTTCACGTTCCGCCTCGTTGACCATGGGGTCAGTTTAGGAGCCGAGAGGACGCTCGAGTTATCGCGCAACAGTCATTGCGCAATAACTGTTGTTCTTATAGTGTCAGCGGTATGACCCCTCGCGACGCCTCACGCACCACGCTCAACTCGGCCGCCTCCATGCGGGTCCTCGCGCATCCGACCCGGCTGCGTCTACTCGGCCTGCTGCGCGAACGCGGCCCGCTGACCGCTGCCCAGCTCGGCGACGTCGTCGATGAGGCTCCCGGCACCATCAGCTACCACCTTGGCAAGCTTGCCTCCATCGCCCTGATCGAACCCGCCGAGGCTCAGAGCACCGACCACCGCGAACGCTGGTGGAAGGCCACGACCCTGCTGACCAGCTGGGAGCCCGCCGATCTGCTCGACGACCCCGACAAACTCGCGGCGTCATCCGTTCTACAGAAGTCGATTGCCCAGGCCTACGCCGCCCGGTATACCGACTACATCGACGCGACGCCTGCCCTGCCCCGCGAGTGGGTCGCAGCGGGCGCGAGTGGTGACCGCAGCCTGCGCCTCACCGTCGAGGAACTGGGCACCATGCGGGCCGAGCTCGAAGCACTGGTCAACCAGTGGATCGACGCCAGCGCCGCCCACGACCCGGCCACGGCCGATGGCGCCGAGCCCGTGGTACTCGTCTACCAGGCCTATCGCCGCCCCTGAGTCAGACCGCCGATGAGGAAGAACATGACGGAGACGCTGCCTCGCGACCGCCGCGCAACCGGCGCCCTCTCGGCCCTCCTGGCTGCGCACGCGATCTCGCAAACGGGGAATGTGATCACAGCGTTCGCCATCCCCTTCTACGTCCTCGGCATCGGTGGGTCGGGCGTCGAGGTGGGAATCGCGGCATTCTTCGCCACCGCCCCGGTTGTGGTCGGCGGGGCGCTCGGCGGGGTCGTCGTGGACCGGGTGGGTCACCGCAGAGCGGCGATCGTTGCGGACCTCGTGAGTGGTGCCACCGTGCTGGCCATGCCGGTACTGGCGCTGACCGTCGGGCTGCCATTCTGGGCCCTGCTCATCCTGGTATTCGCGGGTGGTCTGCTCGACACCCCCGGGCAGACTGCGCGGCGCGTCATGCTGCCCGGGTTGACCGTAAGGGCCGGCGTGCGGATCGAGCAGAGTGTCGGGCTGTTGGATGGTTCTGAGCGCTTCGCCAAGCTGATCGGCGCATCGATCGCCGGCCTGCTCGTCGCGCTCCTGGGGCCGATCGCAGCCCTATTCGTCAACGCGGCCACGTTCGCGGTCTCAGCCCTGCTGACCTGGGCGTTCGTGGCAGCCGTTCCTGCCACCGTCAGGCTGAGGGGCGACAGTGTCGACACTCCCCGTTCCTCCTATTGGGCCGACCTGGCCGAAGGCTTCCGCTTCGTCATCCATGACCCGTTGATGCGGTTGGTCGTCGGCCTCGTCCTGGTCACGAATCTGCTCGACGCCGCGCGCGGCTCGACCCTGATGCCCCTCTACGCGAACGATCGTCTGGGGGGCGCGGCCGCTCTCGGTCTGCTGGTGGCGGTCATGGGCGGATGCGCCCTGGTGGGAAACGTGGCCTTCGGCTTCGTCGCTCACCGGGTGCCCCGCCGTGTGACCCTGGCGGTTTGCTTCGCCCTGGCTGGCGGCCCGTCGAGCGCTACCTTCGCCGTCGGTGCGCCGCTTCCCGTGCTCGTTGCGATGACCGCGCTCTCGGGCCTGGCGGCTGGGGCGATCAATCCGATCCTCGGCACGGTGGAGCTTGAACGCGTTCCCGAACACATGCGCGGCCGGGTGTTCGGCCTGATCAACGCCGGTGCGTGGGCGGGTGTGCCGTTCGGCGCCCTGCTCGGCGGCATCGCCGCCGACACGATCGGCCTGTCGCTCGCCTTCGGAATCATCGCGGTCGTCTACACGCTCGTCACGCTGAGCCCACTGTCCGGAGGAGCCTGGCGGGCAATGGAGCGGCGTCCGGTCGTGGTGGCCGCGAACTGAATGGCCCGAACGCTCGCCCGTCCACGCTGACAACCTGAGCACCGATAGTTCGGCGCGTCCACCAACCGGAAGCGGAACCCTCTGTGCGCTCTGTCACATCGTGGAACCGGTACGTCATCTAGCATGACCACATGGGCGAGATACAGGCTGGGCAAGGCGGAGTTTTCAACTCAAGTCTCTGGCGTCGGGTGAGCGTATCCATGGTCGTGCTCGGCACCGTGGCTGCCGTCATTGGACTCGTGCTCCTTCTCGTGCCGAGTGACCAAGCGAGCTTCGGCTGGTTTGCCTACGCGCCGCTCAGCAACACGACGTTCTCTCCAATAGGCCTACAACTCTCGCCACGGAGTCAGATCGGGATCGCGTTGTTCATTGTCGGTCTGGCTGTGCTCGCATTCGGTGCCGGTTGGATGCTCGGGCAACGTCAAGCAACGAGCCAGAGTCGATTGCCCGATCCGGGCATTTCAGGCAACTGAAAGTCCCCCTGCTTCGCCCGCGAGCCCAACCGGCAACGGGCGGGGCTGACATGCAAGCCGGACGAGGTGAAACGTGCCGTCATGAACGAGTGGCTCAGCCCACGGCGGTGTGGCGCCGGAATCTGATGGCGCTGAAGATTGCCAACACGATGCCCGCGCTGAACGCAATCCCGCCCAAACTCAGGAGCGCTTTCTCGGCTGCGAACATCTGGCTCAGTTGGAGATAGAGGTCGTTGTCGATGCTGCCGATGAGTGAGTCGACTTGTGAGTAGCGAATGAAGTAGGAAAAGAGAGCGGTGAAAACGAACCCGACGCCGAGCAGGGCGAGTGCGCCCCCGACCGCATAGATCCGCCGTGCCGAGGAGTTCTTCATTCCCGGACCGTCCCGGTGAGCGCGTCGGCGCTGAGATAGACGCGGGTCGGGGTGCTTGTCTGCTCCATGGCGCCGAGGTTAGCAAGAGGTCTTCGAATCGGCTGGGGCGTCGTCCCTGGCAGCAGAACGTGTCGCGGGAGACAGGACCGCGTCCGAAAGCGTCGATACGACTCTCAGAATGACCACCTGGGTGCCTGGCGCTGCGCGGTGGGTGCGCATAATCGCGAACCATGAGCTCGGGTTGCTGCAGATTCACTCACGATAAGGGCCGTGCCCGTAAGTCGAACGCCTTACGGCTCAGGGTCGCGAGCCTCGGGACCTAAAATCGCCTCATGGCTAACCACGGCGAATTCCAGATTGCTGAGTTCGGTTTTCCGGGCCCGCTTCGGGATCGGGTGGTCGGCGCCATCCTGGCCGGCAGGAAGACCTCCACCAGCTCGACACTCGTGGAGTACTCGATAGAGGACGAACCGCTGCCGATCATCGGGAACATGCAAACGGTCGTGGACTCAAACGTTGCCGCGGTGGCGACTATCCAGACGGTTTCGGTCGAGATTGTCCGACTTGCTGACGTCGGCCTCGGGCATGCGCGCGAAGAGGGCGAAGGATTCGACTCCGTGGCCGCCTGGCGGCGCGGTCACGAAGCCTTCTGGCATAGCGCGGAGATGCGTGACTTCCTCAACAACCCAGACTTCACGGTCGATGACGAAACGCTCGTCGTGCTGGAGCGGTTCCAATTGCTTGAGGTGCTCAGCCAGGCAGACCGATAGCCCTCGTGCCGCCAGCCGAACGTCCTACGGGACGAATTGTGATTGTCTTCTAACCCGAAGCGATGCTGTCGTAGTAGCGACAGTGGAAGTTGATTGCCCGGATGTTCGGCGCTGCGCAGTGGCGGCGGCTCCCCTGTTACGGATCGAATTGTGGCTTACCTGCCAACAGCTTTTCTCGGTGTCTTACGAACAAGGGTGAGCGAATAATCAGCACTTCCCAGGGAATCGTAATTTCGCCGAGAAGTGCTCCGCGCGCAGACGATTCCGGTAACGCTGAGTAGCTCAACACGAGGCCGTCCATCGTGAGCTCGAAATACAAGCTAGCTTCGAGCAGTTTGCTTGTGCTCCCGGGCCCGTCTGAGCCGCCGCCGGACCACTCGATGCGTCCGATCTGCCCACTAGCTATAGTCAGGCCGAAGTTTCGCGTCGCCCACATGCTTCCCACAACGACGTCGAGATTGACTCCTTCGAAGGTAATTCGAGGGAAGCGGCTGTCTTCAATCATCAAACCGCTTGTGAACCGGGACTGAGCCCTGGGGGCGTAAAGGGTTAGCGAGTACCAAGGCTCGACGACCTCATAAATGCCGACATACAGGTCGTCCTTGGTCACGCCGTAGATTCTTCGGAGGAATCCGATAGGCGCCGACTCCAGTCTCATAGCATCGACGGACGTGCGCACGACAGAGGACGGTTCTCGCTCGAGTTCTTGTGAGAGTGCCTTCCAGTAGCTGCCGAACCGGGCAACGGATGTGATGGCGTCCAGTTCGAATTCAACGTCGACACGACCGGGCACCTCGTCATCCACTAGCCACGGGTCTTCGAGTTTGTCGAAGCTGTAGATCGGAGGCAGGGAACGCAGCGCAGCGGATATGTGAACCGTCAACGCGCCTTCTGCGTAGGTCACCGATCCTCGCCAGTCCGAAAGGCCTTGGCGGATTCGATTGGCCTCTGACGCGGTTGATAGTTGCCCGGCGGCATCGAGCGCGAAGGTGATCGGATTGGCCGGATAGCTCTGTGCTAGCGCCGTGATCAGAAGAGACTCGAGGCCCTGCGGGACGACTATTCGAGGCCCAGTTATGTCGGGGGCGAGATAACCGGTGTCTGGGTCGCGAATCGCGCGAGATGATGTGAACGAAAGAAGTGAGCGGCTGAAGGCTATCTTCACCTGGACCAGATCTCCCACCCGGGTGCTGAATGACCCGTCGGGGCTGGGTGGATAGGTGATCCGACCCTCGCCGTAGATGTTGCCGTCGGCGTCGATCATCGCGTTCCGTAAGTGCATCGTTCCCCCGGCGCCGAAGAATACTTCTACAGCTCGACCCTAACGTGGCCATGCTTTATGTGAGGCGCTTCTCTATGCCCTTATCTTGCTCCCACTTCCGGCTGGCGAGCTGAGGCGCCCGTTGGGATGACTTCAGTCGATCACGGACAGATCTGGGCCATCGCCTCAGTAGTGAATCGTCACGTCGAGTTTCGGATGACCCTCTCCGGCGAGAAGGTACCGGCGACCTGGGACGTTGTGCACCCTGCATTCACCGTCTTCAACCCCGAGCGAGAGACGTTCGCCAACGTCTGGTCTCCCTCCCACGCTGACTTCTCGATCTTCCACGAGCATACGGTCGACGTCTTGGCTAGATGCCGCACTGCCACGTCGTTTCAGCCGCAGCCGGATATGCCCGCAAATGTGTTTGACGTATCGAGCGTCCCGTGGACGTCATTCACTGGGTTCAGTTTGCAGATACGCGACGGCTGGAAGCATCTCTTGCCAATATTCACCCTGGGTCGGTACCGGGAGACTGGGGGGGCGAACCGTGATGCCTGTCTCCATTCAGGTGCACCATGCGGCGGCTGACGGTTTCCATACGGCTCGCCTTGTTCAAGAGTTGCAAGCGCTCTGTTCGGACCCGTCGTGGCTCTCCAATTAGCGCTTTATGGGCACAGAATTCGCCGCCAGGGCTTCGAGTCGCCCTTGAATTGCTGGGTGGCATTTGGGAACGTTCTTGGGGCCCTCGGTGTTTGTTAGGACCCACCGGGTCTCGCCATCTTTCTCGGTAGAGGTGGGGCGTAGCGCTTGATTTCGAGCGACGCCCATCGAGGCCTGGTGCTCCGGATGGATATGTGCAGTGAAGCTGTGAACCTCGTGTGCTCTCAGCCATCCGATCATCATCTGGGTAGCTTCGGAGGCTATGCCTTGGCCTTGGCGCCTCGGCGAAATGACCCAGGCGATCTCAGCAACGAGTGTTGAACCGTCGCACTCGACGGTTGCCTGCACGAAACCGGCTACCTCACCGGTGTCTCTGTTGGTGACTATCCAGTTCAGCCACCATTGGGAACCGTCATCAGACTGCCCCACGGTCTGTGCGGCATATCTGCTGTGGAGCAGGTCTAATGACGGGGCTTCGCCGCCGGTGTACTCGTACAACGACGGGTCGGCCAGAACGTCGACCATCGAAGCCGCATGGTCCACCGCGAGTGGTTCAAGCAGGAGCCGCTCAGAGCGGACGGGTTCAGGTTGAGGCCAAGCCATCTCCCGAGAATGGCACAGGCGCGGTTGGACGGATCACATGGGCCATTGCCTCACCCAAGAGTTCATGCTTTCGTGCCTGTCTGCGCCCTGCCCTCGGAATCCGTCGGTGCAACTCGACGGTCGGCCTGAAAGAATTGAGAGATGACCGTAACCCTTCAGCGAATCCTCGCCAGCGACTTCCCGACGTGGATTGAGCAAAGCAGCTTGGAGTACGTCGGTGACTTACTTGCCCAGGGTCGATCACACGAGGAAGCTCGCTGCATAGCGGTCGAGAGCATGGCTCGTTCGTTCCCGGAGGGCACTCAGAGCCCCGGCAATGAGGTCTTTCACGTCACGAACGAGGTTGGTACGGCAGTGGGATATCTGTGGATCGGGCAGGATGTCACCACCGACCCGGGGGCGTGGTGGGTCTGGGACGTTTTCATCAACGCCGACCAGCGTGGCCAGGGTCATGGGAGAACAGCGATGCTGCTCGGCGAGGAATATGCACGCTCACACGGTGCGCGCTCTCTCGGCCTCAGCGTCTTCGGGTTCAACACCGGCGCCAGGCGACTTTACGATTCCCTCAGCTATGAGACAACTTCGGTGAAGATGCTCAAGAAGCTCGGCTGAGCCTTCTCTTCGCTATCGCTGGTTGGTGTCACTGCAGGGCAGCGCGGAGATGGACAGCCGTAGGTGGAACCTTCATCGGGACGGTCTGGGTCTGATTCTTCAGAGCGATGGGTGCCCAGGATCCATTGCGGGACGTTCAATCGCTGTTGGCGAGGTTCCAGGCGGTTTCGACTGCTTTGAGGACTTCTGCGAGGGCTACTTTGTCGCGGGGAATTGTTCTTACGAATTCGGCCGTTGCTTGGTCGAGGTCGAACGCTTCGATCTGGTCGTGGCGGACGAGGGTTCCTTGGGAGCGTCGAGTTTCGACGAGACCGGCCTCTTCGAGCTCGCGGTATGCGCGCGCCGCTGTTCCAACTGCCACGTGTAGGTCGCCGGCGAGTTGGCGTACGGTGGGCAATCTGTGACCGCCCGCGAGTCTGCCCGAGGTAATTTCCGCTGCTAGCGCCGCTCGGATTTGTTCGAAGGGCGGCGTCGGATCATCCGCGTCGACGGTGATCATCCCGCGAGTTCCGACCGCGGACCAGCGAAGGCCGTCCGAGGCAGTTTGATCGCCCCGATGACGGCGAGAAAGGCGAGTGAGAAGCCGTAGACGAGGGCTACGGCTGCAGTCCCAAACAGAACCATTCCGATCGTGTGCAACGTCGCGGCTGCGTTCACGTCGAGGCCCGTCTCGAGAAGGGGCGCGTTGATCAGCGGCAGGGATGCCATTCCGAGTAGAAGGCCGAGGGTGATTGCCAACGGTGCGCTCGCGACGCGAAAGACCAGCCGGACGCCGCTTCGACGCAGGGCTGCGTCAGCGTCGCTGAGTTCCGCCCAGGCAGTGGCCGGGGCATCAATAACGCGGCGCAGAGCCTGAACAGTGGCGAGAACCAGAACGCCAGTGAGTACCAGCACCGGGAGCGCAAACATCCACCCGGGGAAGAGGTAAGGCCCGCCCGCTTTGCACTCGGCCGGAAATAGGGCGGTGCACAGAGACCGACCATCCGGCGCGGCTTTCGACAACAACCCTGCGGCTACGGCCGCCAGTACCGTTGTTCCGACGATGACCCCGAACCTCGCCCGTTGACCTGACGACGAATAGTCGCTCAGGGTGCGCGGCTTGACGCTACTAGTTCGTCGTCGGAGTGCGCCATCGATTGTTGGCGCGGGCATTAACGTGAACGCGATGAGGCCGGCCGCGGCTGCCGCGAGTGGTCCGAGGAAGAACGGGACCAGCTCAAGAACCGGATTGGCGATATGGACCAGGATCGCCCCAGCGAAAACCGTTAGTGCCGTTGAGACCGCAACCGCGGACCGCAGCGCGCTCACACGCCGCGCACGCACGAGCGGCTGTGGCTGTCCGCGCTGTCCAACCATCGCTACGCCGGCGAACACCCCTGTTAGGACGAACAAGAGACCGACCAGTCCTAATGACATCTCGGCAATTCCGATGTTCTGCACATGACCCCCTTGTGTCGACTTGACGATACAAGCAGATCGCCGTTTGTGTCAAGTGATTGTGACAAGCCTTCTCGCTTGTGCACGGCGGGGCCCATCAGTGATGGAGACAGAGGATCACTCCATTCCCTTACGGAACCTTGAATGGCATTCCTGCCAGGGCAAGCTGTCTGCTCGAGAGGCACCCGGCCGTCCCGTGGTGACCGACTATCGAGCTACCCAACGATCGAAGGCGCCGCCCTGTCAGCGGCCGCTTTCTCCTCGGCTAACCAATCGAAGCCCAATGGCAGCAAGTCGGCGATTGAGACGTTACGGGCGCCCACCGGAGTGGGAACAATGACTCGAATGTTGGGGTGGTAATCGGCAAGAACCTGACGATCGCGACCACACGGGGCTTTCACGCCGCGACCGCTGTCGCCCACGGCCACAATTGCCGTCAGCTCGCGTGCTCCGGAAGTTCGCGCCGTTCCCAGCGCGACAAGCTCAGCGCAGGGACCACCCGTGAAGTGATAAACGTTGACGCCCACGTGAATCCGTCCCGTGGCATCCCGAACAGCAGCTCCGACTGTGTGCATGCCACCTTCAACGTCCGCGTTGGCATCAATGGCTTCCTCCGCTCTCGCAATGAGTTCCAGGTCGTTATCGGTGAGCTGGCGCATATCCATGTCGTTGAGCGTATTGCCCAATGCGCACGTTGCGCGCCGAAACGAACGCCAACGAACGATTCGGTCTCGGTGGTCCAGATTGAGGGCGAGCGTGGCAAGCTACCTCTACCCTTGCGGCATGTCGACAGAGCCGCGGGGCGCAGTTCGTCATGCTGCGAGCCACACCAAGATGGCCGTTGCAATCACACTGGAGTAGATGGCAGGGGCAATTAGACGCAGACGCCAATTCTTTGTCCAAGGTGAGAGCATCAACACAGCGGCGGAGAGCACCGCGCCGATTAAGAGCGCCGCCAGGGTGTCAAAGACCAACGGTTCGTTCAAAGCCGATCTGAGACCGTGACAATCCCTGAGCCCGCACCAAGCGATTCGCGCAGTCACGAAGGCGTAGTACTGGATGAACGCAGCAACGGGGAGTGCCCAGAGCAGGTTGAGTACTCGCATTGCTTCGATCCTCCCGTGAGCACGCCGTTATTTGCCTAGTGTGGACGTTCGCCAGCCAGGAACGCTTCACGAGGCCATCGACACGAGAAGTCCGAATCCGAGTCCCGCGAAAGCGACTGCGATCACGAGTGCCACAACGGCCCTGACCCAGCGGTGGGGCGACCAGGGAACGAGGAAGATGGGCAGTCCGATCAGAAATGGGATTGGCAGAAGGTTGCCGATCGTGCCGCCGACATCCCGGCTGATTCCAAATCCGCCACCCGTGCATCCGTTGATTCCGCAGAAGTCCCAAAGCGCGCTGATCAGAAGGACCGAGCTGACAACCACTGGAATCGGAAGAGTCCAGAGCAGGTGGAGCCAAGTGGGATGCTTCTGCGCAGTTTCAGACATCTGGGGCCTTCTACGCACGATCATGGCATTCATGGCGGTGCCATCAGCCTGGTGTGACCACGTTCGCATACGCCACGCGTGTTGCACCACTGCTGGCGAGACAGACACAGTGAATCGCAGGTTCAGAATCCCTGGACACAGATTCGGAGCCAACCCGTCGAAGTTCCGAAGTCCCGGGGGAGTGGCATTGGGGAACCCCGTGCGGGCGCAGTTACTCTGCGGGGGTGCTCAGTGTTGATAGGAGCGCTGCGGGAGTCTCCGGGGAGTTGAGGGAGATCGCGAACTGTTTGCCGTTGGTGAGGTTGATGACGATCCCAGGTCCTATGCGCAGGATGATCGCCGACCGGCCGGGCATGAACCGGTAGCCCCAGCCGCCCCATTGCATGGGTCCCAGGGCGTCGGTGCACACGGACTCGATCTCGCTGAGCGGAATTGATTTCAGTGGGATGCCCAGGATCCTGGTCACGACTTTCAGCCCGCGCCAGTCCACGCTGATCCGAAGTCGAGCGAACGCCAGCATGGGGACAACCAGAACAAGTAAGACCACTGCACCAATGAGGTCTGCTCCGACCACGTCTTCACGGGCCGTGTAAATGAGGATTGTCGCTGCGGCGGCGACCATCGTAGGCTCACTTTCGCGAACAACGGGACCGTGACGCTTGTGATCCAGACACCGGTCTCTGTCGGGGCTAGTACGGCCATCGGGGGCGCGCCTGCTCACCCGTCTTGTACTCGAAGGCCTGCGGCCGAGCATAGTAATTTCGCGGCACCGGAAGTACGGTCAAAAGATGCGCATCATGACGGATCTTGGTTGGCTCGACGCCCGGATCGTTTCGGGGCCGCCCCGGGTGGCCGTGCTGTGGCACAGCATGTTCACCGATTCGCGCAGCTGGAACCGCGTGGTGGAAGACCTTCGCGAGAGTCGCACGTTGGTTCTGGTCGATGGGTGGTCCTTCGGGAAGAGCGCAGATCTCGGCCAGGTGGTGGACGACTTCATCGACCGCTGTGTACAGGGAGCCAGCGCCGTTGTCTCCCAGGTCCAGGACGAGCTGGCCCCGGGTCCGGTCGACTGGTTGGGCAGCGCGTGGGGAGGCCACGTGGGGTTGCAGCTGGCCGCAGTCCAACCAGACCTGGTGCGCAGCCTGATAACAGTCAGCACTCCGATCCCGGCAGCGAGTGCGGCGATGCGAAGGCAAGTGAAAATGTTGCTCCCCGTCTATCGTGCCATCGGCATGCGAGGGCCCGTGCGTCAAGGACTGCTCGGCGGGATGCTCACCGATCGCACTCGGCAGAGTGACCCCGAGGCCATTGACGCGCTGGTCGCCCCCATGTCCCGACCCAACCGCGGGGCCATCGCGCGGACCGTCCATTCCGGCGTCCTCAACAGGAAGGACCTCGCCTGGGCGGCCGCACTCGTCACATGCCCCACCCTGATGATCGCCACAGACGACCGGGGCGAGTGGAGTCCCTCCGAGTGCGCCAAAATCACGTCGGCGATGAAGGATGCTCGCAGTGCTGTCCTCACGGGAACTCGCGCCCTGCCCTCGCTCGAATGCCCCGGCGAGCTTGCTGCCCTCGTCATTGACTTCTGGGCAGGCGCAGGCAGCAGAAACCCCTAGCGCCGGCGGCTTGAAGCACGAGCATTCTTCCTCTATGGGGCGGAGCCCTGGCCTACACGACCGCAACGGGAACCCTTGACGGAACGAAGGCAATTCCGCTCCGTCACGGTCGGAACGGTTTGTCTAGTCTCGTTGGCCCGGCATGATGCCAAAGAATGGCAGGCAGGGTGAGAGGCCGGTCATCGTCACCGAGAGATGCTTCTTTTCCTCCCACATTTCACGTGTCAGGCGCAGTCGGTCCGACGTGACTGCGCGGCCGTCGAGCACATCACGGGAGATGCCATCGTGCTGGTACCCAAGCTTTCGCGACACACCTTGGGACGCCAGATTATCTTGAAAGACCTCTGAGATTGCAGCGCCGGCTCCGAGTCCATCGAAGGCGAGGTGCAGGAGCGCGGCCCGTGCTTCGGTCCCCAGACCCTTCCCGTGATGTTCGAGGCCGAGCCAGGATTCTGTTTTCACTTCACGAAGGACTGGGAAGTCACGCCCTCGGAGAGCAACCATGCCGATAGGTCGTTGCTCGTGAAAGACAGCAAGTTCCAGAGCCCAAGCGTCCGAGCTCCAATCGCCTCGACGGTTCCAATGCTGCTTCATGACGTGAAGGATTCGTTCGGGCGGCGGTAAGTCCGTCCAGGGCGTCAGGTAAGGCCGCTCATCCGGCTCGTGGACGCCCCCGGAGGAGACCACCGCGACTTCGGTCAACTCAGCATCAGTCGGTACTCGAAGCTCAAGGCGATCCGTGGTCAGGCCCAAGCCAACGAACGGCCAATGATCAATGAGCATGAGAACAGTCTGGCCACTTCGCTCCACAGACGCCAGTGCGGCCCGATGGTCGACTGCCCGGCGCCAAGGGGAACCCTGTGCGGGCTGGCTTGCCCACAACGCCGTCCTGTTTCTCCGGAATGCCCGAGGCTGTTGACAAGTTCGCTGTCGCGGGACGAGCCTGTGAAGGTGATGACACCTGAGAGAAGTCCTACGGCTCTTGTGCCCTATGGGACGGGTGATGACGACCTCGAGGTCGTTGCCTGGGGCGGTCCTACCGGGGAATGGCTCGAAACCACCGTGGCGGTTCGACCGAGCCCCAGCCTCGAATACTTCATTCGCACTATGCACCGTGAGGGGATGCGGCCGATGGGGCACGGGGTCGGTGTCTCTCTGGATGGCGGTATTCAAGGTGCTGCCCGAACGGCGGTGATGGACTTGTTTCTGTCGGCGATCCCGCCGGAAGAACCTGGGCCCGAGTCGATCGCTGTCGTCGAGGAGGCTATGGGCCGCGCAGACGAACTCGGCGATCAAGTTCTCAACCGGGACGTGTGGTCTCTGGATCGGCTGGATGTTGACGATCGAGTCTTTGCTCTGCTCGTACTGCGCGTTCCCGAAGGATTCGCTGCGGTTTCCGATATCGGTCCGTGCTTCGTCGGAGCCTACGGTCGATCGCAGCCACCAGCGTGGCGTTGGACCTTCCGGCGAGCCGCAGAACTGCACTCCTCCCTGTAAATGCGAGTTCGATCTGACTCGCGGGGGAACGTCTAACGGCCAACTTGATACGGTGTCCACGTGAAGGCAGGCATTCAGATAGAAACGCCGGTCAGGGACTGGCTGATCATCGACGCCACGATCGACAACACGATCGCGAAGGAAGCCATTGGTGGCGACAGCCACACGATAGAGCTCGGACAACACATCCGCGAGGTGGGCTGGGTGCAAACTCGTCAACACCCCAGAAGGGCCGACGGGTGGGGCGGCTGGCCCCCTGTCGACGAGCGCCTCGAAATTACGTTGGAACCGAGCGCATGGAGATTCATCGCGGAACAGCTGCGCCGATGGTCGGCCGTGGGCGAGCGGGTCGCCGACGACCCGAGGTGGGGCGAGGATGAGCGAAAAGCGAGACGCGACGGGGACAAACGGGCAAGACAGATTGCCGATTGGATTGCTCAGATTTTGACCGAGACCGCCGAGTAGGGACGGGCTCGCGAATCGGATGCCCGACCTCGAGGGACCGGATTCGGTGCCAGTCCGCCAAGAGCCGACGTTGCGGGGGAGTGGCATTTGGGAA
This sequence comes from Cryobacterium sandaracinum, assembly GCF_004403415.1. Taxonomy (NCBI): domain Bacteria; kingdom Bacillati; phylum Actinomycetota; class Actinomycetes; order Micrococcales; family Microbacteriaceae; genus Cryobacterium; species Cryobacterium sandaracinum. The sequence goes on along the minus strand of NZ_SOGO01000016.1, from coordinate 17,974 downwards.
ACGGTGAGCGGCGCAGAGCCACGCCTGAAAAAGGTCTCAGCTAGAAATCAATCCAATGACCATCTGGAGCCTGCGAAACCGCTTTCACGGAACTACTTGGTGGGTGCCTCTCCGCATGGGAAACCAATACCGCGGCAGCAATCGCCGCCACGACCGCCAGCACGAAAGCAATCCCGACGATGACCACCAACCAGGAGGCGGATCCTTGCACCGAATCCACTATCCCTGCAAGGGATCCCAAGAGCATGGTTCCCGCAGCTGCCCCAACGGCGGCCAACGAAACGCGCATGCTGGGCCGTCTCTCAAACCGCCGGTCAAATAGCGCTACGGAGGCCCAACCTCCAACGACGGCTGCCGCCGCGACGAGCAATCCAATCAACCCATACGAGACCGTCGATCTCAGGACATCCTCAACAGCTAGGTAACCACGCCAATCCGGGTTCCCAGAGACGGCCATCATGCCGAAGAGCGCAGCACCCAGGAAAAAGCCGACCCCCAGCCCAATGACCGCGACACGCCAATACCGCTTGACCATGCCTCGAGCATATGCGCGCACGGCGCGCAAACTCGGTATCGATCGGAGTCTGTGCGATGCCCGGCCCCTTCATCGGCGCCGTCGCCCGTAAGACGGACGCTAAGCGGTCATCGGCGCGCAGCGAGGCAAGCGAGCGCCCCACTGGCGCGCAGTGCCCGTATGCCCCGCCCGGCCGGAGTCTTCTCACGGGTGCGCGAACTGCGACTCAGGAGGTGCCAGAATCCAGATGTGCTCGGCCGCCGGCAGTGCAGCCGTGGCGTGCACTCTCACGTAACGGGGACTTATCGGCGCCCAGCCGTTACAGCGTCTGAATCTTCACCAGCTCGTGGGCGGTCCAATGCTTCGTGGAGCTGAGCGATCTGCCGCGAGAGGGCTTTGATCTCTCCTCGCGTGGCTGACTGGGAATCCTCTTCCTGCTTCGCAACTCGCTCGACGATCCAGGATGCTAGCGTCGCGGTGACCACGCCCAGTAGCGCAATACCCCCGAGCATCAGGCCGACGGCAATCAACCGGCCCAGGTCGGTGACAGGTGAGAAGTCGCCGTATCCGACGGTGCTGATGGTGACGAACGCCCACCACATGGAGTCCGGGAAGGTGACGATGGTTGCGCCCGGCGCTGACCTTTCGCTGTCCAGTACCGCCAGCGCGCTCAGGAACACCAGGAGCGTGGCTGCGCCAGCGACGTAGACGATCACCCGGCTCCGCAAGGCCGCGCCGGCAGTTCGATGCAGCACGTTCAGGAGCGTCAGAAGTCGGAGAAGCCTCAGTGGACGAAGCATCGGCAAGACGACGATCAGTAGGTCGAGGATATGAGTGCGGAACCAGAACCACCGTGGCTGGGCAAGAACCAAGTTGATGATGTAGTCCGCGAGAAAGACTGCCCACGTCGCCCAGATGACGGCCTCAGCGACGGTGGCGCGTGGCCCGTCGAGATCGCCGATGACTTCGAACGAGTACGCGGCCAAGAAGACGATGGCTGCCAAAGTTAGGGGCCAGTCAGCGATCTTCTGCCAGCGTGCTTGTTTCATGAGCAAACCCTATTGGACCCGACGGGCTATGCCGGGCCAGCGATGCGATCAGTCGACATGCAGTCTGAGTCTCGCTCCGTGCCATCGTCGGTTCCGGAGCGACCACAGTGGACTTGAGCTGGTCCATTCTGGAGAGAAGGGCAGCGGTGCTTTGCGAACCAGTCGCTGGCCACTGGTGGACGGACCCCGCGCCCCGCGCCCCGTCAACGGGGGCTACACCGGTGCCGTCGAGATTGGCCATTTCCGCAGAAGATGCTCGACGACTGCAGGCGTCGCCGCCAGAACGTCGATGTTGGATCCATACTCGCCCGGCGACTGCCCGGCGAGCGAGATCGCCCTGAGCGGAGCACCGGACTCAATGAGCTTCGACAACCCAGCAGCCATCCCCTTATTGATGTAACCGGCCGGATGGTCATCGTCCGCCGAGCACACTGCGACCGCATTCTTGTCGTAAGCGTTGTCAGGCTCCCGCAACAGACGGACGGGTGCTCCTGGTTGAAATGCCCCATTCCGAACGGCTACCTTGTGGTAGCCGACACCCCGCACCCTGGCCGTCCAGATCCCCATGCGGCGCAGTCGCCTGTTGCCGACGCTCACGAGGAGACCCGTCGATGGTTCCGTTAGCCACAGCCGTCCGTCGTGCATCTGGAGGAAAAGCGTGGGCAGTCCCTGGTCGGTCGTGACCAGGAGTTCGTCCCACTTCTCGCTGGGGAGGTAGATGCTGGCCTCGGCCTGGCTGCGGCTGACTGCCATCTGGGGAGGAAGGTGTTCGACGTTCTTCTTGACGTAGCTGGTTCCCGATCGGGTTCCGGCATTCGGCGCGGATGGCGGGTGCGTTTTCTCGTTTGGCGGCGGCGGAGACAGCAGGTTTGTGGCCCATTTCAGCACGAAGATGGCCAGTGCCACAACGGCCACCAGGACGAACAATAACTCCATCGAATACCCCCACGCCAAACCTCTCACAGAAACGTCGAGGTGGGCTATACCCACTTCAGTGGAGGGAGAGCTTCGACTCAAAGGCTATTCGGGCGAATGTCATATGGGGTGTTATCGGCCATTCGAGAATCCCAGCCAGAACTCTCGGCGCCCAAACCGAATAATTCCCTGTATGTCAACGCCGGCCTCGATCTCCGCTAGGTGCGGAACGCTAAAGGCGGGCTGTTCGTTACCATCTCGAGCGGCATTATGAGTAGTATAGAGTGTATCCGCTGTGCATAACTATGTGAATAACCTTGTGGAGAACCTGTGAATAAGCGCTTGGGGGGCGAGATGTCAGGGACTATTACCGTTCCAGCCGCGACTGTCGCCGCCAAGTTCCTCGAACTTTCAAATGAGGATGGCGTTCCTGTCTCCAATCTGAAGCTCCAGAAATTGGTGTGCCTTACTCAGAGCCTGAGCCTCTTTCGGCTTGGCAGACCCGCGTTCCGAGAGGACGTTCAAGCGTGGGTTAACGGCCCCGTGGTGAAACCCTTGTATGGCCTGTACAAGAAGTATGGAGATGGGCCGATCATTGTGGCAGACAGGGGCCGATTCAGCCACCAGCCGGTATCCTCGCACCTGCTTGATTCAATCGATGAGGTGTGGCGAATCGCTGGACCGCTATCCGCGGCTAGCCTTTGGACAGTCACTCATTCCGTTGGACCGTGGGAGGCATTCTTCAAGCCGCGTGTATCGAATATCGTCATTCCCACACAGGACATTGCCGTCGCCTGGCCGCAATACAAGCGCAAGGCGAAACAGCTTCGTGGCCTACGTGAACGTGCTTTGTCGCTTGAGGATGCATACGAAATGATCGTCTCCAACGGGACAGATGCAAATACAGACCCCGCAGACGCGCCCGTTATCGGCTCGGGTCAGCTCGGATATCGCACGGCCGCGGATTATGAATACGCAATGACGACCTTCACGCCGACGCGCGCGCGCGCCAAAGGTGCCTAGTCCGGATACGAATCAGGACCCCGGCAGGATCCTGATCGTATTCGACGTTAACATCTATCTGGATGCGGCTCGGGTGCTGGGCGAACCGTTCTCATGGGAGAAGCTCATCGCATTCGCCGTTGAGGCCGCCAAGTCGCCAGTTCCGCACCCTTCGGACCCCGCTTTTGACAGCGTCCGCGCACTGGTCAGCGTAACTCCCGGCGTGCATCCCGATGGGCGCAGGCTAGAAGTATGGACAAGCGATCATGTCGACCGACTCGTAGGGTTCAAAGCGAGCCAGCCGAACAACAGGCACCTAGACAATGAGTCCCGCGGGCTTGGCTGGTCCGTTGCGAGCGCCCAAGACCTGTTGGAGGACCTTGTTGGAGACTTGGTTTGGGACAAGACCGAAGGTGGAACCGTCGGAGATGTGCAAATTTCATACGGAACTCCTCCACTCAGCCACGAGGACGGATGCGTATACGCCACAGTCCGCGACGCCGGTGTCGAAGGCCAGTATTACGAACGATTCTGTATCACCAGGGACAAGGAATTCCTCAGCTCGGCATTGCCTGGCGACATCTCGGTCCAACACCCTGCAACCTGGTTGGCGTCGATCCGGAGGGCTAGCCGAACTCGGCTGATGCCCGTGCCCCGCTTTGCCGAGGATCCAGAAGTGTCCGCAGTCGGTATGTGACTCCAGGTCTTTGAGATCAAGGGAAGTGCTGCCGAGGTCAAGCGCTCCGGCGCCCTTGCGAGAAGTCAGTCCATATTTACGTCATGATGCGTATGCATCATCGGCGGCGGCAGTGAAGCGGCCGGCGTTACCGGTCTGGGCTTCGTGAATGGCACGGGCGACGGATTCCGGGTCGAACGGGACAGGGCAGCCACTCTCGACCCAGCCCCAATACGGGTGCTTGTCCAAGAAGGCGTCCACTTTTCCAATCGTTCCCAGGATCACATGCGCATCCCCCAACGCCAGCCCCGATTTCCACAGGTAGTGGTCCCCGCTGAGTCGCCCGTCTCGCGTGACAAGGCTGAAGCGGCCAGGTGCCCACTCGGCCAAGATGCCGTCCTCAGGGCGACTGCCGTGCAATAGCGGGTTGCGGTAGTCGTTGGCGAGGCGCTTCAAATCGGAGAGAATTTGATTTGTCTCTGGCTCGGTGACGTCGTTGTACGCGATGGAGAATTGATCTGCCCATCGTGAGCCAAGCAGGTTAACCAACCGGAATTCCGGTTCGAGCGCTTTTCGCGAGAATCCACTCAGCAGAATAAGGACATGCTGTAAGTAGGAAAAATAGCCGGCGACGAGTGCGGTGGCCAGGTAGGCGATTTCGTGTTCGCGTCGCTGTGTCTGTCCGGCCGCCGCCATGAGCCTCTCGATCAAGACGATCGCGGATTCGGCGCTTCCACCTCCGGTCGGCGTAGTCGGGGAATCGGTAGACACTTCAGCGTGTGCGACGAGTGCATCGTCCAGTTTGCTTGTGAAGTAGTTAACCATTCCTCGGTAGCGCTCGTACTGGTTTTGGACACGCGCCGCGCCTCTGTCGATCTGCGCCGTGATTGCGGGGGCAACGACCTTGCTATTGAGAAAATGGACAGCTTTCGTCAACCTTTCCTCGATTCTCGCGCCTAGCTCGTCGGTGTCGGCGCCCTCTTGGGAGTGCATATCGATACGGACTCCGAGGTTTGTGTGGCGCATCCGGCAGTCGACACCGTCAAATGAGAAAGAAACTGACCAACGCGTTTTTTCGAACCAAGGATCGGCGATCCCGCCGGCGGCCAGGAGGACAATCTCTGCAAGCTCTGACACGTCGACGAGCGGACTGGAAGGGCGGAACATTGGCGATGAGTACGGCACGTCACCAATCGGGCCTGCGAAGTCACGGAGGAGTGTCTGATTGAGCCGTTTCACCGCCGCCCCGAGCGCTGTCACTAGCGTGTTATCGGCATTGGGAGCGCCGGCAGGCGATAGTCCGGAATTCATACCGTTGAGCTTAGGTCGCTGTCGCGTCTGGCATGTGGACAGGGGAATGAGTAACCCAGCGATCGAGCGAAAACTCTGTGTCCGACGTCTTAGCCGATCGAATTCGTCTGCGCACGATGTTTGGGGAAATCGATAGTCATCTGGGTTGAGGCCCCGATGGAAGTTCACACACGGGGCGCAAGGGCGCATCTGGCCTACTCGAACTGACATCCCAGCGGCCGTAGCGTGCTTGGCCTCGTGTGCCTGCCGGCGAGTCGTCGACGGGCGCGAGCGATTCCGCCACGGTGACCCGGCTCATAGCCCTGCGACTGCTAGGCTCGCGCACACGTGAGATCGACGGGGGAATGTGAATGGCCAGATGGGCCGACTATCAGATGATCACGACGATCGCAGCCAAGATCGGCGGACCGAGAATTCTGGCCCTGGCCGTGGCTGGAACGGGAGCCCTCCTTTACAAGGGCGGGGAGGTTGGCGTCAAGTTCACCGTCAGGAAGGCCAAGGAAGCAAAGAAGAAATTCGATGCCCGTGCCCAGGAAGCAGCCGAGAGCCACCTCTTCAGTGTCACCGCAGACGTCCAAGCAGGCGGCGGGCTGACGCTCCGCGCAGGCGATGAGTTCCGCGTCCTTGCCCGAGACGCCGACGCGATCCTGATTCGGGTCCTCGGCGATGCCACGACCCCCTACTATATGTCGGGCGAACTCCTGGCGTCGGTGTCGGACTTCTCGTTCGACGGCGAGTAGTCAGCGAGCTTCCGGTGCCAACCCTCGAGTGGGCTACCCCCGTCGTCGGTATGCCCGATAATCGGGCGATGACGCTGATCATATCCATGGGCCTTTTCCTCCGAGGCTCGTCGTCGCGTGCGCACGACCGGGTTCGTGAGAGCGCTCAGGTAGCCCTGTGAATTTGGACGAGCATGCACTCGCCAGCTTGACTCGCGTGACCCGACTTGTGACCTTGATGCAACCTCTCAACTACTTCGTTCTGTACGACGACGCAACTTCGACGAGTCAAGGTCCCGCGCGGTACTCGTCTCTAGACGAACATCTGGAACCGGCATTGGTCGGGCTGTTGTTCGCTTTGCATTTGCCTCGGCATCGGCAGGACCCAATCGATACGTCTCTCGAGGAGCTTTCGAAAGCCCGAGGACTGGAACAGCGTCCCAACATCTACATATGCTCGGTTCGTGAATTCGAGGAAGGTGCCCTACCAGTCGACAACAGAACACTAGCGATTTGCCCTCCGGAGCACCTCGAGGACGTCAAAGAGCGCTGCTCAACAATGCAGTTCCTGCTTCCGCCGCTTTCCTTTACTGAATTGACGACCGACGTGCTGAGGACCGTGTGGGACCAGATCGCGAGTCTCACCGTGCCGACTGAGAATCTGCGGACGGCAAACCAGCAGTTCGTGCCCTTCGATCTATCCGCTATCGAGGTGCCCAACGGTTTCCTCCGTTACCAGTTGACGGATCAATCGGTGGAAACAACCGACAGAACGGCGGTAGAACGCATCGAAGACTCACTGCACCTGCGTGCACTAATCTCGAGCCTGGGCGCGCTTGAGTCGGCTGGAGCCACAGAGGAATCCGCTGCTCGCGATCTTCCCAAGGAGTACAGAAAACGAGCGCAGAGCCTACGCCTGCCGGTGGCAATGGCAGCTCCGGGTGTGTCCCCTTCGGAGATCGGCGCGGTCGCAAGTCGACTGGGGTGTTCTCGCTAAGCACTGCGAGGTCTGGACCGTCGCCGCGAGAGTGAGCGTCAAGCCGTCGAGGTGCTCGTGACAAGCGCGGCCACGCGACGGAGCGGTGTTGGAATTGCCCTCAGCGAGATTCCGACTGAGGCGTTCGTAGCTCTCTCCAATCTGGAACGACATTGGTCGACCGGGGCACAGCCAGCAAAGGTGCGACGGCTAATGCAAACCCTTAACAATGCCGCCTCGGGCATCTGGACCGATGATGTCAAACTGGCGGTCTCTAAGGCGTCCGCGTTGATTACCTTTTCCAACTTTCCCGTTGGCCTTCTGACACTTCCGGGTGACACGTCGCCGCTCGTATATCGCCTACCTGTTACGCACCGTCCACTCGCGCCACTCACCGCGGCGTTGCGCTTCGAGTTCGGGCCGACCCCAAGAATCGATCTCTCCAGCGGGTTTCGAGTTCTCGTCGCCGAGTGTGTGGGCCCCGACGATCCTGTCGGTCGACTCTCTCGATCAGGTTGGGATATGGCAGAGGAAATGCTGAAGTCGTCACCATCGAAGGTCATCATGACCAGAGTTGACGTCGCCTCCGCAGCCGACCTGAACGCGGCGATCGACAGTCACGAGCCGGACGTGCTTGTGATCAGTGCCCACGGCGCCGAGGTCGATGGTGTGGCCGGCTTGCGCGTAGGAAAGGACTTCTACGCTGGAAGTGGTCAGCGACTTTGGCCGCCGGTAGTCATCTTGAGCGCTTGCCGTGTGGCGCCGAGAGGGGCGGGCGGTCCGAACATCGCGGACAGGATTCTTGAACAGGGCGCCGTGGCGGTTCTCGCGACCCACGTGGAAGTGGATGTCAGGCACAATGCCCTGCTCTGTCTTCGGCTGTTCTTGTATATGGCCCTCGCCGTCGAGGGCGCAGAACCGGAAGAGGACTTACTCTCAGTCTGGCATCGCGTACAGGGATCCAGCCCGATTGCGGACGTGATGAACGGCATCGGGCCACTCGAGCGTTGGATGCAAACCGTTGGTGCGGAGGGTGTGCCGCGTTTTGTGCAGTTCATGACGGAAGCGAATCGCGGTCGCCTCCGCCGGACTCATGCGTTCGACGATACTGAGCGCTTTCTTATCGAGTTGGCCGCTGAGACTGGCGACAGTGCCTCACTGCAGCAGTGGCTGTCGAGTCCGGGCTATCTGCCCGAGTCGGCCTTCTACTCGATGGCTGGGCTCCCTGAGAACGTGCTCTTCAAGAGGAGACCGGTTCTTTCGCTACCCCCTTTGCCGCGGTCACGAGCCGTTGTTAGCGGCCGCGCTTGAGCGCGCTTTCTGGCCAGGCGGTGGCTGATTAGATGGCGCTGTTTTGTCGTGCGGAGGATTATTCGCACACGGGCGGAGGATGTGCTGGAATCGGCTGGTTAGGCGCCCAGTCAGGTCAAGGGCTTCCGAGTTCTAGGAACAACCCGCCACAGAAAACCCTCTGCAGCCCTGTGTTTCACTGGGACTCAGGGGGTTTTTTCTCGCCGGGATTTCCCCAGCGGTAACGCAGCGGTAACGGAACATCTGTGAGCGGGTGTGAGCAAGTGCGAGTTGAGGCATGCGGTGGATGGTGACGCACGTGACTGCCGGGTGGCCCGCACCTTCCTGGCGACGATCTCCATGGTGCGCTGTGGCGGCTCGAGAGCAGTCGAATCGACGTCCTCGCATCGGTCACGGCGAGCCCGGTGCGCTGCCGGTGAGCGCGGGGGGATACGCGTCCTCGACACGCCCGACGTGTCTGGGAATAAGCTGTGTGGCCGCTATCTCCGAAATGCACATATACACATTCACCCTCGCCGGTACGTGTACGTGTACGTGTCCGGAAGCGGTGCGACCCATACGAGACAGGGGAGCGGGCATATCCAGCTTCAACGGTCGTACACATTCTCGCGGCGACAACCCAAGTTCAGGACCCCCCCCCGGGCGCGCACAGATTCAAGGGAGTTGGGAGGAGAGTGCACATCTGTACACATACTTATCGTGGGCGCGAGCAGAGTCGCTAGGATTGTCGATCCGGCGGTACAAACGGCAGAAGCGGTCCGTCCACCCGAGATCCGCGTAAATCCGCGGAGGTTAAGGGAAATTCGCAGGGTTTTCGATTTTTCAAAAGCGGTACATCGCCGGTGCTTTTCCGGAGGGCTCGCGCCTGACGCACGACGACCGCCACGTCTGAACGCATGATGTGCTAACAAACTGCTCTTAAGGCAGGGAGCCGGAGCCACCGGAACTTAGTCGCACTATCAGAGGCGAGTGCCGTCGTTCTTGTTCCAATCTGGAGGCCACTCCTCGCGCGCAGCGTCCACCCACTCCGGTGACCTGTCTGGCCAACCTGTCGGCAGTGTGTCCCTTTGAACGTAGTAATGGCTTCGGTGCTCCGCGCCGCCCGTCCCCAGCACAGCTCCCCCAGGAGTGCGGCGCCAGGCGCGCCATACTTGTCCTCGCTCGGCGGTCTCGACCACGAATCGAAGATCAAGTCCGCCAAAAAGCACTTCGCCGCGATCGGCATCGACGACTACGCAAAGTCGAGCCCGGAGAATTGGAATCTGTGATGCATATGCGCCGGCGTCGATCGATTTGAAGGGTGATTCCCCGCTAGCTGTTTGCATAGTCATTGCCGGTTTGCTGCCCGAGTAACCAGAGACGGGCCTCCGCGAATTTCCCTGTTCTGATGTGCTCAAGACTCGTTGCCAGAATCAAACGTTGCCAGCGGAGCGCTACCGGGATTGAAGCTCAGGTTGGGCGATCCTCATGCCAATCTGGGTACACCCCAACGGGACGTCAGGTGCACCTTCCGATGCCGTCCGGATAGGGTCTGATTCGCGATGGTTGGCAGCCCTGATCGCTCGGTCTAAGAGGTGGTTGTTTTTCTGCGTGGCCTAGCGGCCGAGTAATCGGTTCCTGGGAGCCCGCGATTGCAGGCGAGTCGGGTTGTGGGCGTCGCGAGAATCCATCGATCTGGCGGATGCCGCATTGGACTGGGTCGTGTCGTCGACGCGCTTAGATGAGTACGATCTCGAGCGGCGTGCGCGCACAGGGCACCCGCTCGGCGTTGCGATACCCGTCACTGCGTAGCGATTCCCCGGTTGCTAGGCGGCGGTTCGACGACACCACGACTCGGCCGGCGCTATTGATGATGGTGATGGCGGAACCGAGCGCTGCGAGTTGGGGCGTGAGATCGCGCTCGACGGTGTCGATGAGTAGGTCGAGTCCACTGACGCCGACGAATTCGTCGTCGATTCGCACCGGTGCGGCCACAGTGATCGTGTACTCATCGCTGCACAGGTAGTCGACATAGGGCCCCGCGACGTGGGCTTGGTTGGTGAGCATGGGAACCCGATACCACTCGAGTTCGCTGTAGTCGATGTTGCCCTTGTTGATCGCCTGGTTGGCTAGGGTCAGTCGGGCACGCTGTGGTCCCTGCCACCAGGCGAGGTGGCTGGGAGCGTCGGCGAGTGAGTCGTGGGCGGCGATGAAGCCCGCGCCGTAGACGGAGATGCCGGGAGTGTCGAGGGTTTGGCGGGCGTAGGGCGCCACTAACTCGTCGAGTCGCGATGTGGTGATCGGCCCGGTGCGCCGCGCCGCGGCGATGTCGACCGCAATGTCGAGCTGCCAAGCCTCCAGTGCATCGAGGGCGTCGGCGAAGTAGTCATCGACGGCTGCGACCGCTCGGGATGCGACCGTGGTGACTTCTGCCGTCATGGCAACCTCCTCGTTGCGAGTCGCGCCAGGGTGCGGATCCTGGGCGACTGGGTTATACAGTACCGGGGGAGAGCCCGCGCAGTCACGACCTGGCCAGTTCCGCCTGGCGGTCGATCAGTCGGTCCATGGCATCCGCGATCGATTCACGCACTTGGCGGGTCGCAGTAGCGGAGTCCGCGGCGGAGACGGCGTCGAGGACAGCGAGGAGTTGGCTGCGGCTGCGATCGCGATCGGCTTCGGATGCGTCGACGAGTGCGAGGAACGGCGAGAACTCCGCCTGCAGGCGCATTTGCTCGCGGGTGAGCCTGGCCGACTGGCTGAGCGCTGAGATCTCGAGGTGTGCGTCGTCGGCCAGTCGCCGCCATGTGAGCGGGTCGTTGCCGGTGTAGCGATCGAGCCGGCTGCGGATGCGCAAGACCTCGCTCGGATCGGCCCGTTGGGCGGCTAGGCCAACGCAGGCGCCCGTGACAGCGAGGTAGTGGGCGGCGAGGTCGCGGAGAGCGACCCGTGACATATCGCGAAGGGCTCGCAGGGCGAATTCGGCGGCGTCGGCAGTTTCGACGACGAAACTGCCGCCATTGCGTCCGCGTCGGGTGACGACGAGGTGACGTTCGCGCAGGGACTGTAGCGCCTCGCGAGCGGTTACCGGCGCGACGCCGAACAGTTTGGCCAACTCGGACTCGGCTGGGAGTTTCGTGCCGGGGGCCAGGACTCCGCCGGTGATCGCTTCGGCGATGCGGCGCTCCACCAGCGCCGCTCGCCCCGCGTCGCCGATGGGCTGGAACACGGCGCTCTGCAGACGTGAGGGCTCGCCCCGTCGGGAGGGCGTCGTCGTGGATGCGGGCACGGCCTCATTCTCCCTCACGCCGTGGGTGCCGCGACGGATGCGCCGCAAAGCAAAGTTAATCTGCTTGAAAAAAAACCTATGGAACTATAGGTTTATTCTCAACCTCTGAGACCACCGTCGTTCCAAGGAGTCATCGACCAATGACACAGTCTGGCCGCGCATTGCTGGAAGCAGCATCAGCGGCTTCCCCCACCCCCAAAGGCGTCAGCCTGCACGCCGTCACCAAGGTGTTCGGGGATGTCGTCGCCGTCGCAGAGCTCGACCTGGACGTTCACGCCGGGGAGTTCTTCTCCATGCTCGGGCCCTCCGGGTCAGGCAAGACCACGGTGCTGCGCATGATCGCCGGCTTCGAGGACGCCACGAGCGGCACCATCGAACTCGACGGCGTCGACGTCACCCGCATGGCCCCGTTCGACCGCAATGTGAACACGGTCTTCCAGGACTACGCGCTGTTCCCCCACCTGACGATCGCCGAGAATGTCGGCTATGGGCTGCGGGTGCGCAAGATGGGCAAGTCCGAAACGGCGGAACGGGTCGAGCGGGCCCTGCAGCAGGTACGTCTCGCGCACACCGCCGACCGCCTGCCCCACCAGCTCTCCGGCGGGCAGCGGCAGCGCATCGCGCTGGCCCGCGCACTCATCCTGCAACCCAGCGTGCTCCTGCTGGACGAGCCGCTCGGCGCTCTCGACAAGCAGCTGCGCGAAGAGATGCAGGTCGAGCTCAAGCAGATCCAGCGCGAGGTTGGTATCACCTTCATCTTCGTCACTCACGATCAGGAAGAGGCCCTCACCCTGAGCGACCGCGTCGCCGTGTTTAACAACGGCCGCATCGAACAGGTCGGTACGCCCAACGAGGTCTACGAATTTCCTCAGACCGCGTTCGTGGCCGGATTCCTGGGGATCTCGAACCTCATCGCCCCGGCCCACGCCAGCGTCATCAGCGGAATCGACAAGCTCATCAGCGTGCGCCCGGAACGGGTTCGACTCGCCGATGTGGCATCCGTCGTCGCCGCCGACGAGACCTCCGTGCTCGGCACCGTCTACGAAACCGTCTACACCGGCCCGGCAACGCGGTACATCGTCGAGACCGCCTCCGGCCTGCGCCTCACCGCCGAACGCCACAACGACCACCACCCCACAGCGGCGGCCGCCTTCGGCCGCGGAGACGCCGTGCGGGCCATTTGGAAGACCGACCACGTGTCCATCGTCCCCTGAGCCGACTACGACCCTCACGACGCACCATCCCTGCACCACGAATCACTAGGAGAGTTCCATGAAGAAGAAGTACATGCTGCTTCCCGCGATGGTGGCAGCGGCAACGCTGGTGCTCGTCGGCTGTAGCGGCACCGGCGACACGGCGACCGGCGACACGTCGGCCGGCGGCCTCAGTATCGACGTTCCCAACGTGCCCATGATGGACAAGCTCGGTAAGGCCGAGGGCGAGGTGAACATCGTCGCGTGGAGCGGATTCGTTGAGCCGGCATGGTCCGACGAGTTCACCGCAGAGACCGGATGCGTCGTCAACCGTCGTGTCGCCGGCACGAGCGACGAGATGGTCACGCTCATGCGCACCGGAGACTACGACCTCGTGTCGGCCTCCGGCGACGCGAGCCTGCGTCTGATCGCCGGTGGGGACGTCGCGCCGATCAACGTCGACCTGATCCCCAACTTCGGCGATGACATCGTCGAGGGAATGCAGGGCCAGATCTACGACACGATCAACGGCAAGAGCTACGGCGTTCCGATCGGCCGCGGTGCGAACATTCTGCAGTACAACAGCGAGATCGTCACCGAAGCGCCCACCAGCTGGGACGTCGTCTGGGAGGAAGACAGCCCCTATGCCGGCGAGATCATCGCCTATGACGCCCCGATCTACATCGCCGACGCAGCCGTCTACCTGATGACGCACGAACCCGATCTGGGCATCACCAACCCGTACGCGCTCGACCAGAAGCAGCTTGACGCCGCCATCGAGCTGCTCAAGACGCAGAACGGAATCGTCAGCGAGTACTGGGCCGACCCGGTCGCCCAGATCACCTCGTACGCCGGTGGAACGTCAGTCGTGGGCACCTCGTGGGAGATCCTGCGCAAGCTCACCGAGGACGAGAAGTTCAAGAGCGTGCTGCCCGAAGAGGGCTCCACCGGCTGGTCGGACGCCTGGATGATCTCCGCCGAGTCGAAGAACCCCAACTGCGGCTACCTGTGGATGGACTACACCAGCTCCGCCGAGGTCAACGGCGCGATCGCGATGGGCTTCGGCATGGCCCCGGCCAATGGCGCCTTCTGCGAGACCAGCGATGAGGCCGCAGCGCACTGCGAGTACTTCCACGCCACCGACGAGGAGTACTTCGAGAACGTCTGGTTCTGGACCACTCCACTCGAGCAGTGCATCGACGGACGCACCGACGTCATCTGCACCAACTTCCAGCAGTGGACGGATGCCTGGCTCACCGTCAAGAGCTAGTCACCTTCCGGTGGGGTCCCGACCGGGGCCCCACCGGCCCCCATCCGCATCCGCAAGCATCTAAGGAATCACCGTGACCAGCACAGTGCCCCGCGTCACGCCAGCCGAGCCAGGCCGCGTCCCGACACCCGGCCCGGGCCGGGTCCAGCCCGCCGGCAGCAAGCCCCTCTCGACCCGGCTCCACCGCAGCCCCCGGCTCCGGCTTCTCGGGCTGCTGGCCCTGCCCCTGACCTGGCTCGTCGGCGTCTACATCTTCTCCCTCGTGATGCTCCTGATCACCGCGTTCTGGCGCACCGACCCGTTCACCTCCAAGGTCATCCCGGGTTTCACCCTCGACAACTTCTTCCGGCTGGTCGAAAACCCCGCCTACCTCTCGACCTCGCTGCGAACACTGTCGATCGCGCTGCTGGTGACCCTGCTCAGCGTCGTATTCTCCATCCCGCTGGGCATCTTCATGGCCAAGGTGGCCTCGCCTTGGCTGCGTGCCTTCCTGGCCGTCGCCATCACTCTTCCACTCTGGGCGGGCTACCTGGTGAAGATCCTCGCCATGCGCATCACGTTCACCGAGAACGGCTTCTTCAACTCGGCCCTCGAACCCTTCGGCATCAGCGGTCCCGGATTCAGCTACACGACCGTGGTCCTCACCCTCACCTACCTCTGGTTCCCCTACATGGCGCTGCCTGTCTATACGGCGGTGCGCCAGATCCCGGCAAACCTCTTCGACGCCTCGGCCGATCTGGGCGCCCGAAGCTGGACCACCATCCGCACGGTCGTCGTTCCCCTTCTCAAGCCCGCCATTATCGCCGGCTCGATCTTCACCTTCTCGCTCAGCCTCGGCGACTATATCGCTGCGAAGTTCGTGGGCGGGACTACCCAGATGATAGGCAGCGTCATCGCCTCGAACATCAACCTCAACCCGCCAATCGCGGCCGCCTTCTCGGTCGTTCCCATCGTTTTCGTGCTGGTCTACCTGTTCGCCGTTCGCAAGTCCGGCGCACTGGACCGGATGTAGGAACCCGCCATGCTGAGACTCACCCGCGGAGCCAAGATCGGCCTCGGCGCCATCGTCGCCGTCGTGCTCGTGTTCATGTACATCCCCCTTTCCCTCGTCGTACTCAACTCGTTCAACGTCGCCCGGATCGCCACCTGGCCGGTGACGGACTTCTCGCTCAACTGGTGGGTGATCGCCTTCACCAGCGAGCCCATCCGTGCAGCCCTGCTCAACTCTGTCGTTGTCGGCCTCGGCGCCACCGCGATGGCACTGGTGCTCGGCACGCTCACCGCATTCGCGCTGCAGCGCTACAGCTTCTTCGGCAAGCAGACTGTCAACCTGCTCGTCGTGCTCCCCATCGCACTGCCCGGAATCGTCACCGGTGTGGCCCTGAGCAACACCTACAACAACCTCCTCGAACCCATCGGCATCCAGATCGGGTACTTCGGCATGATCGTGGCCCACGCCACCTTCTGCATGGTCATGGTCTTCAACAACGTACTCGCCCGACTGCGGCGAATGAGCCCGAACCTGCAGGAGGCCTCGATGGACCTCGGGGCCGGGCTCTGGCAGACCTTCAGAATCATCACCTTCCCCCAATTTCGCACCGCCTTCGTCGCCGGCGGCCTATTGGCGTTCGCCCTCAGTTTCGACGAGGTCGTGGTGACCATCTTCACGGCACCGCCGGGAGTAGACACGCTGCCGCTGTGGATCATGAACCAGATGGCCCGCCCCAACGAGGCCAGCGTTGTCAACGTTGTCGCCACCGTCATAATCCTTGCTTCGTTCATCCCCGTCTACGTGTCGCAGCGGCTCTCGCGCGCTGAAGAAGAAGACTGACCCCTCGACCCGGTCCAGAGCCGTTTCTTCCCGGCGCTCTGTGGCGGCGTTCCGTGATCGCTATTTGGTGGCGTCGCTTGTCAGGGTCTGGTCGGCGGATTGATCTGACAGTAATCCCAGGGCGCGCGCGGCGGTAGAAGGTCGCTCGGGACATTCCGTGGTCGAGCGCAACCTGCGCCGTTGTCTCGCCACCTTCTATAAGTCGGCGGGCGTTGCGAATTTGGCTGTCAGTGATGAGCTGCGGGCGGCCGCCCAGATCCTTGCCGGCGTCGCGGCGCTTGTTGATCGAGTCGACCACACGCTCTCGCTTGATTTCGTGTTCCATCTGACCGAGTGCCGCCATCATGGATCCCATCGGTGTGGCCGTATCGACATCGCCGCCGCCCAAGTTCAGTACGCGAAGGCCGGCACCTCGCCCGCGGAGCTCTTCGGCGAAAGCGAGCATGGTCTGCGTCGATCGGCCCAGCCGGTCCAGAGTCGTGATGACGAGCGTGTCGCCGACCTCGAGAGCGTCGCGCGCACGGTCGAAGTGGGGCCGTGATACTCGAGCGCCGGAGACCCCGTGGTCGACGTAGAGGTCGTCACGCCGGACGCTCGCCGCCAAGATGTCGACCTGTTGCCGGTCGGTGGATTGTTGGCGCGTCGATACTCGCGCGTAGCCGATCAGCTTCGTCACTCTGCTCCTGGTTGTTCATAACTAACGGTGAGTACCGTCATTCAATCAAGAGGTTATGCGACGTAGTTATGAGAATCGCCGCGCCGCGAGATTCCGGTGATCTGCAGAGACCCAAGAGGGGAGTCGTGAGACGTCCAATATCCCTAGGGATATAAGACACAACAGACCGTGCTCGAGCTCGTGCGTATGACGCCCCGTCCTCGGGGCCTAATATTGGGCGACTCGAACGGGCGCCGGCATATTCAGGCAGTGTCAGAATCGCCTGACTCCGATAGCTCGCGCATTGAAGGTCCGTCTCTCGACACCTAGAAGACTTAGGTCCAACACATACGTCTGCGTCGGACAAGCGTTCTCCATGTCTCGTGTTTTCCACCCGTTTCGATGATCGTTCCGCTCCCGGTTATTGGACGCGCTGTTCATATCGATGTTCAGGTTTTCAGTGGTGGAATGGCGAGCGCTTGGGTCGTTCATTTCACGGCGATCACGGCCGGGCGCCGCTCCATGTGCCGCCAAGCTCCTCTTGACAGTGGACTCAACGTGACGAGCGTGTAGACAAACGCGACGATTCCAAATGCAAGCGATAGGCCGATCGTGTCGGCGGCGAGGCCGCCGAGCAGGGCGCCAAATGGTACGCCCGCCCAGGCACCGGCGTTGATCAGGCCGAACACCCTGCCGCGCATGTGTTCGGGTACGCGCTCGAGTTCCACCGCGCCGAGAATTGGGTTGATCGCCCCAGCCGCCAGGCCTGAGAGCACGGTCATTGCGACGAGCACGGGCAGCGGCGCACCGATAGCGAAGGCAGCGCTCGACGGGCCGCCGGCCAAGGCGAAACAGACCGCCAGGGTCACGCGGCGGGGCACACGGTGAGCGACGAATCCGAAGGCCACGTTGCCCACCAGAGCGCAACCGCCCATGACCGCCACCAGCAGACCGAGAGCGGCCGCGCCTCCCAGACGATCGTTCGCGTAGAGGGGCATCAGGGTCGAGCCGCGGGCGGCGTCGAGCAGGTTCGTGACCAATACGAGGCCCACGACCAAACGCATCAACGGGTCGTGGATGACGAAGCGGAATCCTTCAGCCAGGTCGGCCCAATAGGAGGAACGGGGAGCGCTGTCGCCGCTCAGCCTGACGGTGGCAGGGACGGCTGCCACGAACGTCCAGGTCAGCAGTGCTGAGACCGCGAACGTTGCCGCGTTGACGAAGAGGGCTGCGATCGGCCCCAGGAGCGCGACGAGCAGGCCGGCGATCGAGGCGCCGACCAGCTTA